>CAYLRH010000181.1:0-3587 GCA_964385905.1 uncultured Alistipes sp. | reverse complement strand
AAGCAATCCGAATAACCGTCTAATTACAAGATAATTGCAAATCCTGCGATTTTTCTGTAAAAAAAGAGGATACTTTTTCAAGCATCCTCTCCAACTTATTATCTTGCTACTCTTATTTGTAGAAGAGTGAGCTGATCTCCTTGTAGTTGTGAACGTGCTCGATAACCTCAGCGAAGATGTCAGCAACAGACAATACTGTAAACTTGCTCAAGTCCTTCTCCTGATTCAAAGGAATCGTATCGGTTACGATAACCTCCTCCAACTTACTTGCGTTGATACGCTCGTAAGCAGCACCAGACAATACGGGGTGAGTGATAACGGCACGAACGCTCTTTGCACCCTTCTCCATAAGCATATCGGCTGCCATACAGATTGTACCGGCCGTGTCAATCATATCGTCAACGATGATGATGTTGCGACCCTCTACCTCGCCGATAGCTGTCATGCTACCAACAACATTTGCCTTTGCACGCTCCTTGTGAGAGATGATAATGGGAGTCTGCAAGTGCTTTGCATAGGCGTGAGCACGCTTAGCACCGCCCATATCGGGAGAAGCGATAGAGAGATTCTCCATATTGAGATTCTTGATGTAGGGAACGAAGATACCGCTTGCATAGAGAGCATCTACGGGAACATCGAAGAAACCCTGAATCTGGTCAGCATGCAAATCCATTGTCATGATGCGGTCAGCACCGGCAGCAACCAACAGGTTAGCAACCAACTTTGCACCAATGGGTACACGAGGACGATCCTTGCGGTCCTGACGAGCCCAACCGAAGTAAGGCATAACAGCAATTACCTTGTAAGCCGAAGCACGACGTGCAGCATCAATCATCATCAAAAGCTCCATCAGGTTGTCTGATGAGGGGAATGTTGACTGAATGATAAATACGGTACAGCCGCGAATAGACTCGTTGTAGTAGGGCTGGAACTCACCATCGCTGAACTGGAGTACCTCTGCATCACCAAGTGTAGAGCCGTAGCTGGCAACAATCTTCTCTGCAAGATATCGCGAATTGCGACCCGCGAAAAATTTAATCTTATGAATAGCCATGTTGTTATAGTATTTTTTTGTTAGTGCAAATATATACAATCCTACTCTAAAAAGTCACCTTTACGGCAATACTTTATCAAATATTTATAAACATTTCTCGATATAATCGAGTATTTCGTCACGTCCCGTACCCTTTTCGCTCGACGAACAGAACATCGGAGGTAACTCCTCCCACTGCTCGCTCAGCGTTTTACAATAACGTTCTACGCTCTTTTTGCGTTGTGTAGCGGATAGTTTGTCCGTTTTGGTGAATATTATTCCAAATGGAACGCCATTCTGGCCCAACATCTCTATAAATTTAAGGTCAATAGTCTGAGGCTCCAAACGAGAATCGACCAGCACAAACAAGAAATGCATCTTCTCACATTTGAGGACATAGTCGAGGATGATTTTCGAGAACTCGCCTCGCATATTCTTCGATACACGAGCATATCCATATCCCGGCAAATCCACCAGATACCAATTATTGTTTATGCAGAAATGATTTATGAGTCGGGTTTTACCCGGCGTTGACGACACCTTAGCCAAGCCTTTGCGGCCGGTAAGCATGTTTATAAGCGATGATTTTCCCACATTACTGCGACCGATAAATGCAATATCGCGCAGGTCGTCTTTGGGAACCTGCGATATTTTCTCCGAGCTACACTTGAAATCAGCCTTGGTAATTTGCATGAGATATACTTTTATGAGCACAAAAGTACACAAAAAAAACTAATTGGCAAATCGCGACAACTCTTAGCTCTGGGGTAAATTGTGTTTTTACAAAAAATATTTATAACTTTACCATTAATAAACTACAAACACAACCATGAACCAGAGAAAATATGTAATAGGCATAGACTTCGGCACCGACTCGGTGCGAGCGTTAATCGTTGCAACAGACAATGGCGAGGAGATAGCATCATGCGTTTCGCCCTACAAACGATGGAGCGAGGGCCTATACTGCAACCCCAAGCTGAACCAATATCGCCAGCACCCTTCGGATTACATTGAATCACTCACCGAAGCCGTTACGGGCGTTTTGTCGCAATGTGACAGCCACGTTGCCAAGGCCGTTGTCGGATTGTCATTCGATTGCACAGCCTCTACGCCCGTTCTAACCGACTGCACGGGTACTCCGTTGGCTCTATTGCCCGAATATGCGGAGAATTCAGATGCGATGTTTATCCTATGGAAAGACCATACGGCTATTGCCGAGTCGGATAAAATCAACGAAGTTGCGAAGCGCTGGCACACCGACTACACCAAATATGGCGGCGGAAATCACTCGTGCGAGTGGGTGTGGGCAAAGATGCTACATTCGCTGAGAGTTGCTCCAGAGCTGCGCAATAAGGCCTACTCATGGATGGAACATTGCGATTGGATTAGCGCACTCTTGTCTGGTGACACAACTCCCGAAAAGATTATTCGTAGCCGTTGCGCCGCAGGTCATAAAGCTATGTGGCACGCAGAGTGGGGTGGTATGCCCGAGAGAGCCTTCTGGCAGGAGGTTGACCCGTTGCTTGACATCTTCGATGGTCATCTGTTTACCGACACATACACAAGTGACACTCCCGCAGGCAAGCTCTGTAAGGAGTGGGCTGCAAGACTCGGATTAAACGAGGGTATCGCCGTTGGTGTCGGAGCTATTGATTGCCATGTGGGCGCTGTTGGAGCGGGAGTACGTGACAACGTGTTAGTCAAGGTGATGGGCACCTCTACCTGCGATATTACAACAGCTGCATATGATGTGATAGGTGAGCATACCGTACGAGGCATTTGTGGTCAGGTTGATGGCTCGGTACTGCCGGGCAGAATCGGATTTGAGGCTGGTCAGGCTGCATTTGGAGATATATACGCATGGTACAAGCGTCTGTTGGGTTGGAGCCTAAAATTCGTGGCAGATATGCCTGAGTTAGAGGATAAGATTTTAGGAGAGCTAACTCGTCAAGCCGAGCAGTTACCACTAACCGCGGACGATATGATTGCCGTAGATTGGTTTAATGGCCGCCGCTCACCCGATGATGATCCGTTAGCGACAGGAAAACTGATGAATCTGACGCTCGCCACCTCAGCCCCTGAGATATTCAAGGCATTGGTCGAGGCGACAGCCTTTGGCTCACGTGCCATCAACGAGCGTCTTGCAGACGAAGGATTACGCATTGATACGATTTTAGCCGTGGGTGGCATATCAAAAAAATCTCGTTTCGTAATGCAGACTATGGCCGATGTTATCGGAGTACCCATACGTGTTGTTAGTAGCACACAGGCCTGCGCACTTGGCTCAGCTATGAATGCCGCCGTGGCAGCTGGTGTCTATGCCTCGGTAGAGGAGGCCCAGGATGCCATGTCATCGGGATTCGATGGGGAATACACCCCCGACAATGAGCGCCACGAGATATACAACGTACTCTATAAACGTTATCTCGCAGCCGCCTACGGCAAGTAGGAATAACAACAATAAAACAAAAGGGTGTCACAACATAAGTTGGACACCCTTTTCGCGGTGCGTAGGGGACTCGAACCCCTGACCCCGTGCGTGACAGGCACGTAT
>CAYLRH010000180.1:0-3615 GCA_964385905.1 uncultured Alistipes sp. | reverse complement strand
CGAATCCCACCAGTAGCGTTTGATGTTGTTCTTCAACTCAACACCATTCTGGCCATAATCATAAACGGCGCCAAGTCCGTCATAAATCTCGCTCGAAGGGAAGATAAAACCATACTCCTTGCAGTGAGCGACCAACTTCTTAAACAACTCCTCCTGTGTCATATTTTTTCTATTTTTTTGTGATTTCTTATTCTATCTCGCAAAGATACATATTTTCTGTGAAACGAACTCTAATTTTCAGGGATTTTATCATAGATAAAAAGCCGATGAGTAAAACCTGTCGATTTTTGGATATTTATCGACAAAAAAAGAGGCCGATTAGCTGGCCTCTTGATGTATTGCTCTATAATGCTCCCTCACGTCGGAATGAAAAACTGCCCTCACGAGAGATGATGACATGGTCCAATAACCGAATATCGAATAGCGCTGCGGCATCGGCTACCTTTTTGGTCAACTCCTTGTCAGCCCGACTTGGCTCGGCAGCTCCCGAAGGGTGATTGTGTGTTATAATGAGCTGGGTGGCAAGCAGCTCCAATGCCCGTTTAATTATGAGTCGATGATCAACAATAGTGGCCTGCACACCTCCCTGACTAACACGCTGGCGTTCAATCAGACGATTTGATGATGTGAGATATAAGACCCAGCACTCCTCATGTTGAATTTTGTCAAACAAGGGGCGCATCAGACGTGATACATCAACGTCGTTTTTAATGCACTCCATGTCGTTTGTTGTAGCTTGTGCAATGCGTCGCCCAAATTCTGCGGCAACGAGAACTCTCTCGGCACGTCGCAAGCCAATACCTTCGACCATACGCAGACGACTCAAATCAGTACGAGATATGCCTGCGAGTGAGCCACACGAGTCCAACACCCTCTCGGCAACAGTTTTGGGGTCGCGCTGGTCGCCAGATGACTCTACGAGAAGTGCTAACAACTCCGCGTCAGTGAGTGTCGTAGCACCGCGTGACATTAGCTTATCGTGCAGATTTTTCATTCGTTTCAGGGGTTACTCCTTCTCGGTAGTTTTATTTTCGGAAGGATTGATTACAGCCTTATTTTCAACCACTTCAGAGTTTTCTGTCGCTTTCTTCGGACGGCGAGCGGGACGACGACGCGAGGGCTTCTCCTTTGTGGTAACGGTGTCGGCCTCCTTTACATCGCGCTCACTCTTTTTAGGCGTTGATGCTCTCTTGTCTGCCTCTACGTTGGCAGCGCCATTATCCTTATCGTCATTCGTCTTGGCGGGCTTTCTCGGCTTGCGGTTCTGCTTAGGCTTCTGCTGCTCCTCGGCGCTCTTTATCTCCTCCTTGCTCTCCTCCGATTTAGGCTCCGTCTTTGGCTTCTCCTTCGGCTTATTTTCAGTGTGAGGTTTTGGCTCCTTTATGGCTGTTTTCTCAACCATCTTTTCGGGACTCTTCTTGCTGTGATGGGTGTCAAAATTATCCAACTTATCCATCAACTTTGTGCAATCAGTGTCATTGAAACCCTGCGATACGGAGTATGCGGCACGTTGCTCCGCCTCTTTCTTTGATTCGCCAGCACCATGTCCTACCTCGATATTGTCAATAAGCACCTTCGAGTAGAAGAAGGGATGTGTAGCCGAATACGTCTTGTCATGTGTGGTGGTAAAATGTATGGTGTGGTGATTCTTCTGACACCACTCGATAAGGCGACTCTTGAAATCCGTTTCCGATTCGGCAAGTGTCTCTAACTTAAGATATTGCACAAATATCTTATTGATAAGAAGCCTGTTGACAAAATCGTATCCCTGGTCGAGATATATAGCGCCCATCATAGCTTCGAAAGCATCTCCGTAGATATGCTTTTGTGAGCTGCTGTTTGAGGCATTGGTAATAACATGCTCATCCAACCCGATTCGCTTGGCTACGTTGTTGAGGGTCTGTCGTGAGACCATCTTCGAGCGAAGCTGGGTGAGGAAGCCCTCGTTTTTGTCGGGGAACTCAATAAAGAGGTAGTCTGACGATACGCTCTCTATGATAGCATCTCCAAGGAACTCAAGTCGCTCGTTATTAATGTGTTGTCCGTCGTCGAGAACTATCGATGCCGACTTGTGAATCAATGCCAATTTATATAGCTCGATATTGTGCGGTACGAAGCCGAACATATCGTCGATGGCGCGGTAAAACATCTTGTCTTTGCCGAAGTTGCGGCGTATGGGACGAAGAATGAAATCTATCAAAACAATAAGGTTTTACAAGTTATAATAATGGCTGTCACACACATGTCCGACAGCCTCAAAAAGATTAACAACCGCAGCGGTTGTGTAGCCTACATCTTACGAAATATAATCGATGAGTTGTGACCTCCGAATCCGAACGTATTGCTCAATGCACAACGTACCTCGCGGTGCTGAGCCTTTCCAAGTGTAAGATTCAGGTTGGAGTCAATCTCGGGGTCCACATTCTCGACATTGATTGTCGGGGGTATCACGCCTCGTGATATTGCCATCACGCAGGCAAGTGCCTCGATGGCCGCTGTACCACCCAGCAGGTGACCAGTCATTGACTTGGTCGATGAAATATTCATCTTGTAGGCATGTTCGCCGAATAGGCTCTGGATAGCCTTCAATTCGGCTATGTCGCCCAAGTTGGTAGATGTCCCATGGGCGTTAATATAATCAATATCTTCGGGTTGCAACTCCGCATCGCGCAGAGCTTCACGCATCGCCATCATGGCCCCTTTGCCCTCAGGATGAGGAGCCGTCATATGATACGCATCGGCAGACATACCGCCACCGACAACCTCACAATATATCTTTGCTCCGCGTTTTTGAGCGTGTTCCAACTCTTCAAAAATCAAAGCTCCACCACCTTCACCGATAACGAAGCCGTCGCGATCCTTGTCAAAAGGACGTGAGGCGTGTTCGGGATCGTCGTTACGTGTCGAGAGGGCCTGCATAGCACAGAAACTGCCGACACCGGGCTCGTTGATTGAAGCCTCCGAGCCGCCTGTAACAATCATGTCAGCCTTACCCCAACGGATGAGGTTCAGCGCATCGATCATTGCGTGGTTTGATGATGCACAGGCCGATACGGTAGCGTAGTTGGGACCCATGAATCCGTATTTGATAGAGATGAATCCGGCAGCCAAGTCGGCCACCATACGAGGAACAAAAAATGGACTAAACCGAGGGGTAAAATTCCCCTCGATATAGCCCTTACTCTCTTCGTAGAACGTTGTTGTTCCACCCGTACCGGAAGCCCAAATTACACCTACTCGCTCTTTGTCGATGGTGTCGTTTTCGATCAAGCCTGCATCTCGCATAGCCTCATCGGCTGAGATCATAGCCCACTGAGCATAGAGGTCGTATTTACGCACCTCCTTGCGATCGAAATATTTGGTCCAGTCGTAATCTTTTACCTCGCACGCAATATGTGAGCGGAACTTTGTGGCATCGAAATGAGTAATCGTTGCTGCGGCACTTACACCATTTTCAAGATTTGTAAAATACTCTTCGATAGAGTGTCCTAATGGATTGATTGTACCGATACCTGTAACAACAACTCTTCTACCTGCCATATCCCTGCTCGCCTGTGCGAAATTATATGATTATTTGATTATTTCTTGTGAGCCTCAACGTACTCGATAGCAGCA
>CAYLRH010000179.1:0-3645 GCA_964385905.1 uncultured Alistipes sp. | reverse complement strand
CACCCGTAGCAACAATCAACGCATCGGCCTCAATCTTCTTCTCACCATCGATGGTTACAACAAAGGGGCGTACATCGAAATCGATGTCGGTAACGATACCGAAACGCACATCGGCACCAAAACGCTGTGCCTGCTGCTTGAGCTGCGCCATCATCTCTGTACCGCTGATACCCTCAGGGTAGCCAGGGAAGTTCTCAATCTCGGTTGTTGTGGTGAGCTGACCTCCGGGCTCAATACCCTCGTAAACGATGGGCGCGAGGTTTGCTCGTGAAGCATAGATGGCAGCCGTAAATCCCGCAGGACCGCTACCGATAATAAGGCATTTAGTCTTTTCCATAGTTCTCTGTATTTTGTTATTCTATTATTAATCAAATTGTTTCGCACTCCTGCGGGGGGGGGTAATTGCCCTCCTCCAACGCCTCAAGTTCTACCAGCGGGCGGCCCTCATAATCGAACGTAATCCACCCCTCAGGGCCATAAACCTGCGAGCAGCCGCTAACCACATCATACTCGACAATATCGTAGCAGGGCGGAATAATGTACTCTCCCCGTCTGTCAATCAGGCCCATGCCCGTAGCACACTGCACCTCGGCACGCCCCTCGCGAAAATCGCTCACCCACTCATATTTAGGTTCAACGACAATCTCATTATCGCTATTGACAAAACCCCAGCCCGAATCATGCTCCACGGCCGCCAACCCCTCACGCATAAATCGCACCGAGAGGTGTCCCTCCAGCGGCACATCAACATTATAACAATCGAAATCGGGCTCACGCAGGCACATACTCTCACACCTCGTCGCCACCTTGCGACGAAGCGCTGCAAAGGCCTCCTCATCACCTCCTGCACCAGCAGTTGCATAATACCAACGCACGAGCGAGAGATGGCTGTCGAGACTCAGAAATATATTCTCCTCACAGATATTATTGTGCGACACATCGGCCTGTTGCAATCGTGCCTGCAACTCATCGAGAGCCTCTATCAGCTGCGCAGCCTCGGCCTCATCGGCAACAGATGCCACCGCATCCGCAAAAGGCAGGCCATCGGGCAACGGCTCACATAATATATCAGATGCAGACTCCCGCCCCATGGCATCAACACAGCGCATCTCATTGCGCAGGATAGTCAGATGTGGGACAACAGAGTTCACAAGATGTCGTTTCAGGGGAATAAACCGCTCCACGCGGCGCAACGAAACGGCCGCCAACGGCATATATATCAATATCTTGCGGCCATCACGTTCAACGCACGTTTCGGCAAAGTATGTCGAACGCAGGATATTACACTCCCCCACCTTTATACTCGCCAAGGTCGAGAAATGGCTTTGGGGTGCAGCAAGAGCTATGCGAAATGATGATATTGTTGCCATACTACTCCATGTTCATTATGCTGCGAGAGCCTATGTTTATAATCGACAACAACTCGATAACCGACGCGTTATATCCCATACCATAGAACGGAGGCACGGCACCCATGCCCTTCATCTCGGCCACAACATCGTCAAATGCCGCAGGCATAACGCTCGAACACTCGGCCAACGTACGTGCCTGACGTCCAGCACCCATCAACTCGTCGGGCATAGGGAATACCACCGATGGCAGAGTCCAATCGGTACAGATATGCACATTGAGCAACAACACCTGACCATCTTCGGTAGCTATGCGTCGCACCTGCGAGCAGATATCTCTCAGCTCATTATCATCGCAGTCGGTGGGCTCTCCGTCGGTAATATTTATCACGATAGGTGGAAAACTCTCTCTATTCTCAGGCTTGGCGCACCATTGCTCGACCATATCGCGCACGCACATCATTGCCTCGTACATCGGCGTTGTACCCTCGGCGTGAGCCGCAACCCAGCAGGGGCGGCTATGCTCAACCATGGCGGCCGTACCATCATCCAACTCCTCCTCAAAGGCCACACGGCTCATCGTCGGCGTGCGCTTCGAGAGGGCCTCAACACTGACAAAACCATCCTCCGAGAGCAACTGCTCCACGCAATCGTTACCATACCCCACCACGGCCACATCAAAGTAGTTTCGCAAGGCATCGGTACGACGACAACGATCCAACAACTCTGTAACCAGCATATTTGCTGTCATAGCCACAGCCTCAGCCTTGGTGGTTGTCATACGGCCAAAACGCACCCGCCCCTGCATCGACGCTGAGCGGTCGAGCATGAGTACAATAGCCGCACGGTGACGGCGCGTTATCTCCTGTGAATACATAGTGAGAATCTTTTATCTGACAAAGATAGATTTTTTCGGACAATTTATCAACTCCTCGCGTGTGATTATACGCTCCTTGCCATCCTTCGTACGTATATGCGTAACCCCATCACGCAGAGGGCCTACATTACTCTCGCCATCGAAGCTGGCCACAACACTTCCATCGTCCAGCGAAATAAAGTGGCGATAAGCTCCCAGCTCCAGCAGAATCATCCCCTCCGAAGGCTCAAAGCCTCCGCCATACAATGGTGGAATAATCCATTCCCCACCACTCATACAACCCCACCAGCCATGCGGGCCATACTCAAGCGAAAGGTTTTCATTCGATGCAAGCGGCGCGTATGCCATAGAGATAACACGCTCCAAATCCGACAGATACGGTGTCGTCGAGGATAGCATCTGCGCTACACGATACTCTCGCGCCATACCCAAACGAGCAAAAATTTCGAGAATATGCTCTAACGTAGGCGTGCCACGCCAACCATAGGGATTGATAAATTCACGTGGCATATATGGGGCTCGTGATGCTGACGATAGTGCTCCGCAGAGATGGAGTCCTCGACAAAGAGGTGTAACAATGTAGATATAAAAGCGACAGAGTAATCATCGACATGCCTATCAAACATAGCAGCCGTGCGTGCAGGATGCTGATATGCTGCCGTACCTATCTCTGGCGAGCGAGCTCCGGCAAGCCCTGGCACAAAGGCATTATCCCAATCAATGGCAACCATTCGACCATCCTCACGGACAATTATATTTTCAGGTTTCAAGTCACCATGCGCACGCTCCTGCCGAAGTAGTTCGCAAGCCATAATATCGAAACCCTCGGCCAACGCACGAAACTCCTGCTCGGTGGAGGCTGCGCATATCGCCTCATCAAGTGTTCTGCCCTCGATGTAATCCATCAAAAGACAATCTACCCAACGGTGACGACCAATAATATCAATGACACATAGCTCGCGCGGAAGATATGCTGCGCCATAGATGGTTTGCAGATGTTTGTTGGTACGGATATAACACTTCAGCATCTTCCGCTCGCCCCGATAGCGTACACGAAACGACACAGCGGCATTGCCCGCAACATAGGCGGGATGTCCGTCGCACATCTCAACCTGCACACCCGTGAGCGTTCGCCACACAGAGAACGGGAAGAGTACAGCATCGACAATATCGGCAATCGAAAGCATCTGTAAAAATTAAAAAAAAGGCGCCATATTCGGCGCCCAAATTATGCTATAAATAAGTGATTAGCAACCGCAACCCTCAGCGTGGTCACCGCACTGTCCACCCTCGCAACCGCTCTCGCAGTCACCGTGGCAACCGCAGTTACAACCGCCCTGTGAAGCCAAATCCTCGGGAGTAACGTCGCGTACCTCAACAACCTCAACATCGAAGTTCAAGGTCTTGCCAGCCATGGGG
>CAYLRH010000178.1:0-3676 GCA_964385905.1 uncultured Alistipes sp. | reverse complement strand
TATTTTATGCAACTGCCTGACGCCGAGAAACAGGCACTTCGAGAAAAATACTCTTTTACAAAATATTCTAAATGATTGAATTCTTCAAGAAAGCACTTGAAAGGGTAAAGCTATATTTGTCGAGATTATCATTTCGTACAGGTGTGATTGTTTTGTCCTCATGTGTTATATTCTATATTTTATCCTTTGTATCACTTGCCTTACCTATTAGCGGGGTTATGCGAGGTGTGTTGTGGACCATATTCTTCGGAATGGCCAAAACCACACAATATGGAGGACTTGCTATCCTCGGCGTTGAGGGAGTTAAACGTTTGAGAGAGAAGTTTGGTCGTAAAGGCTAAACGATGCCGAGGAATATATAAGGGTGCGTAATTTTTGATTGCGGTACCCTTTTTTTATTGTGTTCATCAACAGTAAGGTGTCGGTAAAAGGCTTTTGGGGACTTGGCGCGTGAAAAAAAACGACCATTTGATTTGCATTGTCGATAATAATCACTATCTTTGATACACAAGGCATTATCAACAACTAATTAAGTACTACTATGATTGGCAAAGTGAAGTGGTTCGACAGTAAGAAGGGCTACGGCTTCATCCTGACAGAGGAGGGCCGTGAGGTCTTTGTACACTACACCGGAATTGTAGCCGAGGGATTCCGAGCGCTGACCGAGGGTCAGAATGTCGAGTTTGAGATTGGCAGCAACGAAAAGGGCCAACAGGCCGTAAATGTTACAGTGGTAAAACGATAACCTGTTGTTTTTAGGTGTAGCAATCTGAAATAGCTTTTGTTATACAATTTCTAACGAAAATCAGGGTGACAAACTTGAATGTTTGTCACCCTGCTCTTCTTAGCCTATTGTTCGGTTATTCCAGTTCAATCGTTGAGGCGTCTATCATCTCGGCGGGATCGGAGCCGGGTTGAATCAGCTCTTCGTCCGTGTAGCCGAATGTGCGCAGATAGTCGTTCAACGCTCCGACAATCTCCTTGCGTTGTGCATAAGCCGCTAAATAGTATAACTCCATCAGACTATCCATCTTATCTTGGATGATATTGCCAACCAATGAAGCCTGCATGCCGTCGAATTGGAGATAATACTCGATATATTCAATCAGCGTTTGCAGATACTCCTGCATCAGGTTGTCGCCCTTCTCCCACTCCTCAAGCGAATAATAGCACTCGATGAAGGGGTATGTATTGGCATCCGAGTAACGGATTTTGGGTGAGGGTAATACCTCCAAGCCGCGATCCAGAAGCTCCAGAGCCTTGTCGTACTGCCCCTCACGGATAAGCTGCTTTGCCACGCGGGCAAATGACTCACGCGCGCGTGATGCACTCAGGTTATATTGCGTGAAGTGGTCGGCATGTACCCCCTCCTCGGCGAGGTGTCCGTAACGGAAGGTCTCCTTGAGCAAAGGATATGTCACATCGGTATCTATGCGGCCGATATCCCACGACGAACGGTAGGGTGTGAGGATGGGCACCAGACGATATGCGTATCCGTCAAACTGGAGGTAATCCAGCAGGCCGAAGCTCTGCAAGATATATACCTGCGTAAAGCATATTGGACGATTCCAGTCGAAATTTGCCAATAGGTCGAGCAACATCATCTCGCTCTTCTCGATACGTTGCTTATGCTCCGAGATATTGATATATACGGTATCTACCATAAGGTCGCGATCCTCCTCCTTCACAATGCCCGATGCGATGGCGTTGTCCTTGTTTACGGGGATTGCAATGCGGCGTGCAGGCACATAATCCATCATTGTACCATCTACGAGCGGCAGTTTTGTTGAGGGATCCTCGCTACGAATGAAGTCCATCAGCTCCTTAATATCCACAACACGATCTACTCGCACCCGTACGGGCAGGGCGTCGTTTACAAATGAGTATTTGCTGCTCGGCAGAGAGAACGGCACGGGTGCAGCCTCGTTGGCTGCGGTCTTCATCTCGTCGATATACCATTCGCCACCCAGATAACTTGAGTTCATGATGCGGACATCGGTGCGTACGCCATCTACCTCCTGATTGAACCACAATGGGAAGGTGTCGTTGTCGCCATAGTTGATTACGATGGCATTCTGTGGCAGCGATTGCAGATAATTCCAGCCAATGTCGCGAGCCATGGTGCGGCCTGAGCGGTCGTGGTCATCCCAATTCTCTACTGCCAACACTGTGGGCACGCTAAGGCTCAACAGGGTTGCCGCTACGGCAGCCACGCGAACTCGCTTATCTCCCAACGCAATTGTAAAGAGGTCGTAGAGAGCCAATACCCCCAAGCCAATCCATATACAGAATGCGTAGAACGATCCGGCATATACGTAGTCACGCTCACGAGGCTCGCCAGGGCCGGTGTTGAAATATACCACCAAGGCAATACCCATCATGATGAACAACCACATGACCACCGTAAAGTTGCGCTGGTCGCGATTGAGCTGATATATCAAGCCCAATAATCCTAATAGGAATGGTAGGAAGAAGTATGTATTGCGCGCAGGATTCTCGGCCATCTCTCTTGGAAGTCCACTTTGCGGCCCGAGGTATATCTCATCGAGAGGTGTAATACCCGAAAGCCAGTTGCCGTGGGCTATGGTCTCCGAGTCGGCCTGTATATCATCCTGACGCCCTACGAAGTTCCAAAGGAAGTAGCGCCAGTACATGTAGTTGAGCTGGTAGGTGAAGAAGTAGTACAAGTTCTCGCCGAATGTCGGCTCGGTAAAGCTCTCGCCCGTAACATTGTCATATACCGTACGGCCGAAGTCCAGCACCTCGCCACGCATTGCCTGACCATTCTCGTCGCGGATAACCTCTCCGTTCTCATCACGCAAAACATCAATCTTTGTGCGGTATGCTGCCCACGGTTTATAGGCCGCCTCGCCCTTCATCGAGTTCCACAGACGGGGGAAGAAGTGCTTAAACTCCGACGGATATACGTAGTCGGTGAGTTGTACCACCTGCTCGTAACGCCCAGTTTCGCTGTTATAGTGGTATGACGTACTTTCCACAACATCGTCAACGGGTGATGAGTAGTAGGGGCCATACAGCAACGGGCGGTTACCATACTGGTCACGATTGAGTACAGCCAACAGTGCATGCGGATTGTTGGGATTGTTGCTGTTCATCGGCGGGTTGGCCACGGCACGGATGGTAACGGTGGCGTATGATGAGAAGCCGATGAGAATCATTGTCGTAGCAAGCAGCAGCAGATTTACCATCTTCTTGCCTGCTCGGTGTGTGCGAAATATGCCGTAGAACAGAGCTGCAAACAGAGCCAGCGCAAACACTACGATACCCGTATTCACCGGTAATCCCAACGTATTTACGAAGAATACATCCACCATAGCGCCTAAATATACGGTGTAGGGGATGATTATTCCGTTAATGAAGCCGAGAATAGCCAATGCCACCAACGTTGCGCAGGCGATACCCTTCAGGGTGATGTTCTCGTATCGGCGGAAGTAGTATATAAACACCAATGCGGGAATGGTCAGCAGGTTAAGGATGTGAATACCTATTGAGAGTCCCATCAGGTAAGCAATCAGCACAATCCAGCGATTAGAGTGTGGCTCATCAGCCTGCTCCTCCCATTTGAGCATTAGCCATACCACGAGAGCCGTAAACATCGATGATTGTGCATACACCTCACCCTCCACAGCCGAGAACCAGAATGTGTCGGTAAATG
>CAYLRH010000177.1:0-3718 GCA_964385905.1 uncultured Alistipes sp. | reverse complement strand
TGCGTGAGCTTCTCCTTGGCCGCCACGCCAAACTTCTGCTCCTCGTCGATGATGAGCAGACCCAAGTCCTTGAATTTTATCTGCTTACCCAATATCTTATGCGTTCCGATAAGGATATCAATCTTACCCGCCTCCAAATCGGCTGCAATCTCGCGAGTCTGCTTGGCCGTCTTCGAGCGGTTAAGGTACTCTATGCGAACGGGGAAATCACGCAGACGCTCCATAAATGAGCGATAGTGTTGCAGTGCCAAAATCGTTGTCGGCACCAGCACCGCCACCTGCTTGCCATCCACTGCCGCCTTGAAAGCCGCACGTATGGCCACCTCAGTCTTACCGAAGCCCACATCGCCACACACCAAACGGTCCATCGGCTGGTCAGACTCCATATCCTTCTTCACCGCGGCGATGGCCGTCTGCTGGTCGGCTGTCTCCTCCCATTGGAACGATGCCTCCATCTCGTTTTGCAGGTAGCTATCGGCCGAGAATGAGAATCCCTTGCTCGCCTTACGCTTGGCATACAGGGCAATAAGTTCGCGCGAGATATCCTTTACAGCCTTCTTCGTAGCTGTCTTAAGTTTCTGCCAAGCACCATTGCCCAACTTGTATATCTTCGGCGGCTCGCCCTCGCCACTCTTATAGCGCGATATGCGGTGCAACGAATGGACATTTACGAACAATACGTCGTTATCCTTATATACCAACTTAATGGCTTCGTGCAACTTGCCATTCTCATTAATCTTCACCAATCCGCCAAAGCGGCCCACGCCGTGGTCGATATGCACCACGTAGTCACCCATCTTCAGCGCATTGAGCTCCGCCACGGTCATCTGCTCATCACGCTTAATCTCGCCATTGATGCGGTAGCGACGGTAGCGGTCGAAAATCTGATGGTCGGTATATAGACAAATCTTCAGGCCATTATCCACAAAACCCTCATGCAACGTCACGGGGATAGCGTCAAACTCGATATTTCGACGGCCCATCTGATGGAAGATATTATCCAGACGCTCAATCTGCGCCTTGCTCTCCGAGAGGATATAGGTCTTATACCCCTTCAAAGCCGAGTCCTCCATATCGTCGGCTAAAATATCTAATTTCTTATTGAACTTGGGCTGGGGCGTAGTAGAGAATGTGATTGTGGTATCGGCCACACGCTCCTTCAAATTATCACGCAACAGGCACATACGGCCATCAGCCATATCCTGCAACAAACCATTACGGCTGGTCAGCAGGGTATCAATCTTCGACGGTTCCTCCATCTCGCCCAGCACCTTACGGCGCAGGTCATTCACACGCTTGAGTACATACTCGGCATCGTAAAACCAATAGGTGGCATCTCCTGCAAAGCGCGCAAGCGACACCTTCTCCATCTCCGAGGAGTTCATATTGGGGATAATCTCCACCTGCTCGGCCTTATCGTGCGAGAGCTGACTCGATATATTGAAACGGCGTATTGAGTCAATCTCATCGCCAAAGAAATCTATACGAAATGGGCGGTTCTCCGAGTATGAGAAGACATCGACAATGCCTCCACGCAGCGAGTACTGCCCCGGCTCATAAACAAAATCTACCTGCTGAAAACCACTCTCCACAAGCATATCCTCCAAATCGGCGATACGCAACGCATCACCAACCTTCAGGCGTATGCACTGCTCCGTGATGGCTCGCTCGTCAGCCACACGCTCGGCCAAAGCCTCGGGATAGGTACACACCACAAGGTAACCCCCATTATAGTGGCGTATGGCATTCAGCGCATTGGTACGCTGCACCACACCCTGCGCATCCTCCTTGCCATATAGGATTGAGCGCTTATATGACGTAGGAAAAAAGTAGACACGCTCCTCATCCAAAAGAGCGTAGAAGTCGTTAAGCATATATGCCGCAGCATCACGGTCCTCAGCCACGAAGATATGAATACCGCCCGCATGGCCTATCAAGGCCGATGAATAGAGCGAAAGAGCCCCGCCGACCAAATTCTCAAGATGGACGGTGACGCTCTTTTTTCTATGCTCCTTAAGCAAAGCGCCGAAGGACTTGGAGCCCTCCACACGCTTTAAAATATTTTCGATCTTCTCCACAACAGCAAAATTTTCTACCGATGGAGGGAATCTCCTACTCAATCAAAGGCGAACCCTGACGGTCAAGATACTTCACATCGACCATACCCAGACTCTGGTCTGCCACAACCTTCAACGAAACATGATAACGCCATGACCAACGGCGACGTAACGACAGTAATCCGTGGCACAGATACGACGCAACGTATGGGCTTACACGCAAGGTGATATGCTTCGCGCCACGATCCTCTGTAAGGAACTGTATCTGATTCTCAATCTTGCGGTCGAGCAGGATTGTCGGCTCAATACGTCCCGTACCGTTACACGTAGGACACACGTCGGTAACATCCTCGATGGCCACAGGGCGCACACGCTGACGCGTAATCTGCATCAGGCCGAACTTTGTCAGCGGCAGGATGGTATGTTTGGCCTTATCGGTAGCCATGAGTTTTTGCATCTCCTCATACAGAAGTTGACGATTCTGCACCTTATGTAAGTCGATAAAGTCAATAATGACAATACCTCCCAAATCGCGCAAACGCAACTGACGGGCAATCTCCTTGGCTGCCGCGAGGTTTACAGCCATAGCCGTCTCCTCCTGATTTACCTCGGCACGGGTACGATTACCCGAATTCACGTCAATGACGTTCATGGCCTCGGTGTGCTCGATGATAAGGTATGCGCCTCGCTTGAGCGAAACGTACTTTGCAAAGAGCGACTTAATCTGTTTCGATATATCGAAGTTGTCGAAGATGGGCACCGTACCCTTGTACAGCTTAACAATCTTCTCCAACTGGGGGTCGATGATTTTGATATAGTTTTTAATCTCGCGATAAAGTTTCTCGTCATCGACCGTAATTTGCGAAAAGGTCGAATTTAGCGAATCACGGATTATGGTATTGGCTCGGCTCATCTCGCTCATCAACAATGCGGGAGCCTGATTTTTACGGATGTTACCCACAGCCTCATTCCATCGCTCTACGAGCGAGAGGATATCCTGCTCGATATCGGCATCCTGTGCCTCGGCTGCTGCGGTGCGTATGATAACTCCAAAGTTTTTGGGCAGCACACCTGCTGCAATATGTCGCAGACGCTTCTTCATCTCGGTAGAGCGAATCTTCTGCGAGATGAATATCTTGGATGAAAATGGCACCAAGACCACATTGCGGCCTGCAAGCGATATATCGGCCGTCAGGCGCGGGCCTTTGGTGGAGATTGCCTCCTTGGCAATCTGGACCATAACCGTCTGACCGGGTTGTAGATATGTGCCTAACTTACCAGCCTTCTCGATGGCAGGCTCGAGTTTCATAGTCTCGACCTTGATACCTCGACGACCCGGCTGGCGGCTATCGACAACCTTCTGCAACGATTGAAATTGTCCGCCCAAATCGAGATAATGGATAAAAGCATCCTTTTCGTGGCCGATATTGACAAACGCCGCATTCAGCCCCGGCATAATCTTACGCACCTTACCCAAATAGATATCACCAACAGCAAAACCTGTCTGGCACTGCTCCTTGTTAAGTTCGACCAACACCTTGTCCTCACACAAGGCTATGGATATCTCGCTCGGGGTAACGCTTATTACTAACTCTCGATTCATCAATAACTCAATTTTATAATATAGGTAAAGGTAAAGGGTCATTGCATTACACAGCCCC
>CAYLRH010000176.1:0-3754 GCA_964385905.1 uncultured Alistipes sp. | reverse complement strand
CCTAATACTATAATAGAATGGAGAGAGAAGAGTTACGCGACCTGCTCGAACATCTGCACGACAAGTATAATCGCCAAGAGTTTATCGAGCCCGACCCAATAAGTATTCCACACTCATTCACTGATCGCCATGACCGCGAGATTTCGGGATTCTTGGCTGCAGCAATAGCGTGGGGCAATCGCAAGGCGATAGTCAAGAGCGCCCGACGAATGATGAGTTATATGGACAATGCTCCCGCCGACTTTGTCCGCAATGCCTCAGGCAAGGAGCTTGAGCATCTGCAAACGTACGTTCACCGTACATTCAACGGGCAGGATTTCACTGACTTTGTACTATGTATGCGCCATATTATCAAGCAACATGGCGGTATAGGCGAGTTCTTCGAGAGCCGATATGAGGCTACGCACGACATAGCAAAGGTATTGTCGGAGTTTCGCCAAGAATTTTTCTGCCAACAACATAATCCTCATTGCGAGAAACACCTCTCTTCGATAGATAAAGGGGCGGCATGCAAACGCCTGAATATGTATCTGCGCTGGTTTGTCCGCCTCGATGAGCGTGGTGTTGATTTTGGTTTGTGGCGTAAGATACCGATGTCGGCGCTCTATCTGCCACTCGACCTACATACTGGAAATATGGGACGTGCGCTGGGACTACTCTCACGCAAACAAAATGACTGGAAGGCTACGGCCGAGATTACATCAGCACTACGGGAGTTTGACGCTGAGGATCCTGTGCGATACGACTATTCGTTGTTCGGGGCTGGCATTGATGGATTTCTTAAGGTATAGATATGCGTGGCAAAGGATTTACATTCAAGCAGTTTCATATCGACCACAGCCGTTGTGCGATGAAAGTAGGCACGGACGGCACTCTGCTCGGTGCATGGGCGACGTTACCCTCTAAAGGGCGTATTCTCGATATAGGCACAGGCACAGGGCTTATAGCCATTATGGCCGCACAACGCTCTGCAAACGCAGTGATTTCAGCAATAGATATTGACGAGGAGTGCGTATCGCAGGCTCAGGAGAATGTAAACAAATCGCCATGGAGCGACCGTATAGAGGTAATACACAGTGCTTTGCAAGAGTTTACCCCGACACATAAGTTTAATTGTATAATATCCAACCCACCCTACTTTGTTGACTCGCAGCTATCGCCCAATGCGGCGCGTTCAACGGCACGTCATACTACCACGTTATCCTTCGATGAGCTGGTAGCGGGAGTCACACAACTGCTCTCCGACGAGGGCCGATTTGCTCTTATCCTGCCCCCTCCTGAGATGGAGAGGTTCTACTCGGCAGCGCGTGGAAGGTTGTTTGTCGTCAGAGAGTGTCACGTATGGTCCACGCCAACGAGCGGTGTAAAGCGTGTAATGGCCGAGCTGCAAGCAGAGCCACCAGCAGAGCCTGCAATCACCGAAAAGATAGTAATCGAGGAGAACGGTCGCCACGGATATAGCGAAGAATACAAGAGTTTAACCCGCGATTTTTATCTTAAATTTTGATATATCACACAAATAAATTATATTTGTCAGACTTAGACTAAAACATTTAACGATGAGACGTTTTTTATCAATCCTCGCATTGGCCTTGATGGTATGTTCTATCGCATCGGCCCAAAATAACATTTACCGCGCCGTGGCTGGTCCTTACTATACAGCCGATGGCAATATTGCCGTGGCCGACCCCTCAACTACAATCGTTGTTGACCTCACAATCGAGAAAGAGCAGACAATTGTCGGCCCTTATGCTCGTTATGCACAAAAGTATTTGGATGTACGTGGCTCATTGGTTGATAAAACAACCTATGCTGTAAAGAGCGCGAAGCTCTCGGTGATGGCGTGTGACGGCATCGTAAAGAGTGGCGAGATTGCTCCTACATCGGTAGCAGTCGAGTCGTACATGCAGCCGCAAAATGAGTTCCCGAAGGTTCTGCCCGACCGTTTGAGCATGTCACCCACAACCATTGAGAATGCAGCATCGCAAGCTGCACAGGCAATCTTCACGCTACGCAAGAAGCGCATGGATTTGATTACGGGCGACGCTGGCGAGAACGTATTTGGTGGCGGATTGAAGGATGCGTTGGAGGCTTTGGAGGCTCAGGAGCAGGCGTATCTGGAGCTGTTCCTCGGCAAGAAAGTAATCACAACATACACCGAGCGCATACTCGTACCCATGACAGGCGCCGAGAACTACACCATAGCAAAGTTATCATCTTCAGCTGGCATCGAGCCGGCATCGGCAGCCAACGGCTCGGAGATAAAACTTGCGGTTAAAGGCTCTGGCACAACACCCCGCCTTAACGCAACCCCAGAGGTAGATCCTAAAGACAAGAGTGCTATCATGGTACGCCTTGCAGATAATGCAACCTGCACGGTAAGCGTAGGTGAGAAAGCCATTGGCTCGGCCGTGCTGCCTATCTTCGAGTTAGGTCGCACTGCGTATATCGCAAGCCCCATTGTAAAACGATAAGTAACACTCTGTAAATAAGGGCTGTCACCAAGACAGCCCATTTTTATTATGGCTAATAATACTTCACAAATGATAGCCCTGCTGGGTGCCATGCGCAAACAGATGAACGGTGCCGTGGCCGACGCCATGTACTACTATGGTGCCAATTACGGACTAAATTACGGGGTCAGCCTGCCCACTGTGCGACAAATTGCCAAAGAGCATGAACAGAATCATGATTTAGCATTGTACCTCTACAAACAACAGGTACGCGAGTTACGTCTGGCCGCACTACATATTGCACAGCCAGAGTCTGTTACGGTTGTCGAGTTACCCACATGGGCCGAGGGTGTGATAAATTCCGAGGTGGCCGAAGAGATGGCCTTTGCCTTGTTGCCACACACACCTATATTGAAAGAGATTGTAAACGAGTGGAGTCAGAACGAAAGTGAGTTTCTGGTTTATGCTTCGCTGATGGCCGCAGCAAGAAGCAAGATGGCAAGAGATACCGCATTGATTCTCGCCATGCCTGCTATTATAGAGCGTTTTTCAACCTCCCGCATCATTGCACAAGGCGCTGTTGCTCTGCTTGCTGCCGCATACGACTGCGATGCGGAGGCTCGAAAGGCTGTCACAACTGCGATTAGTCAATTGAAGGACTCCCCCGCTGCAAATTACGTGGAGGAGGAGATGGGTTGGCGCATGGAGTTTTAATAGACCTCAACCTTGTCGAATCGGCGTATAACATCAACCAATGTTTCGAATGTAGTCATCCCGCTACTACGCCACAACATACGCCCACGACGGAAAAACATAATCGTCGGCACCGACATAACACGATAATGCTGCACTAACCTAACGCTCTCGTATTGGTCAACATCAACGCGCAGCACATCGACCGAGCCGCCAAACTGCTGCTCCACTGCATCAATAATAGGATGCATTGCCTTACACGGTCCACACCAAGTGGCATAGAAATCGACCAACACCAAGCGGTTACGAGCCGTAAGAGAGTTCAATTCATTGAGAGTCATAACAAAAAATTAAGGTTGTCCAACACTTATTGGACAACCTTTTGCAAATCTCATACCACAACGCCTATATCTCCTCGCAGAATAGTACCCGTGGTAGTTCGCCTATATTATTTATATATACGACCTCAATTCCTTTGGGCATCTTCACCCCCTTGCGTAGAAATCCAGACACGACGATACGACGGAAACCTAATCGTGCAGCCTCGCTCACACGTTGCTCGGTGCGTGGTGCAGGGCGCACCTCTCCCGAAAGACCTATCTCGCCCG
>CAYLRH010000175.1:0-3763 GCA_964385905.1 uncultured Alistipes sp. | reverse complement strand
GGAAGTATCTAATGGTATAGCGAGCACCATCGTATATACCCTCACGCACTAGGCGGCATCGTATCTCGGCAGTCTGTCCCTCTACAATACGCTTCTGTACGGGCATCGTTTCCAGATGAAAGTCATATGCCTTCTTAACATCAATATCGTCATCACAAGACATTCTATAAAGAGAGTGAGGTGAGGGAGTTTGTAATGTCTAATATAGATATGTTTCGCAAGGTAGATAAAAGTAAGTTGTTGAAATAATTATCTCCACAACACAATAAATCTGGCAGAAAATTTGTTATATTACCAAATATTGGTAACTTTGCAAAAAAATAAGGAGATATGAAGACAACATCAGTAGCTCTCGGAACATATTTCGAGAATTTTATCCGAATGAAGGTTGAGCAGGGGCGTTATAATAACGCAAGCGAAGTTATTCGCGCTGGTTTACGATTGTTGGAGGAGAATGAAAGTCATCTCCAAGAGTTAAAGATGGCTATTGCTGATGGTATTGAAAGTGGTATCGCTGCAGGCTTTAACCCCGAAGAACATCTTAAATCATTAAAGGCAAAGCGTAAGAATGGCTAATTATCATCTAACCAACAAAGCCGTAGAAGATCTCAGCAATATTTGGGAATACACCGTTGATATGTGGTCAGAGCAACAAGCCGATAATTATTATAATGCCTTGATAAATTCTTGCCACAAGATTACGGAGAATCCTCGACTCTACGGCACTAAATATGAAGAAATCGCTGATGGGCTACTTGGATATAGGTCAGGTAGGCATATCATATTTTATCGAATCCTAACAAATGGAGATATTCTTGTAATAAGAATCCTGCATCAAAGAATGGACTTAAAGCACCGAATGTTAGAATAATGAAAAGCGACAGAAGTCTGTATGAATGACATCTGTCGCTTTTTATCATATCTTAACCCCTTTACTCGGCGAAGCAACACGACCAATTATAATTCGATCAGAAGTTATCCTCTCTATTGGATGCAATCTATTAGTATGATTAGCATCCTGCATAATGGAAGATGATATATCAACGCTATGCGAAGTGTCAGCATTTCCTCCCGTAATCTCTTCACCATCTTTATCCTCTGAGATTGGTTTAAGCGATAGTTGTATCTGCCTATCCAACTCTTTGAGTTGCGTTTTCAGTTCATTAAGCTCGTCTTCCTTGCGCCAAGTACTATCAATCACCTGTCGCAGGGTGGGAATATCAGCTAGCAACACCTCTCGCTCGCGTTGTTGCCTCTCCAAGGTCGGTTCTATTGTTGCCAACGCATTTATAGGGTTCATAGCCGCAAGGCGTGGGTCAGATGCTATGTTGCCATAATTATACTGATATAGATAGTTTCCATCACCCCTTACATAGAAACGGTTTTGCACCATCTCAAACCCATCTTTCATCGTAGCCTCACTCTTGACGACAACATCGAATCCATATATATAGCCTATCGGCTCCGAGTATCCTCCCGTGCGTGCCGTCTGCGCTATATGATTAAGCTGCTTGCCTATGAGTTTCATATCAGCCGTATCAATATCATTCAGGCGTAAAGTATTACGATAAGAGCCATCATCATTATACTCCACACGAGCCTTGAAAGCCTCTAAATCCTTACATATTCTTTTGATGATGTCTTCTCTATGTGCTATATCTTGCTCAATGCGCTCCAACTTATAACGGCTAGAAGACTTACTGCGTATAAAAGCCTGCCGCTCACTCTCCAATGCCGTAACCTTTTTCTCTAAGCGAGCTTTCTCCAAAAGCTCTGTCTTGCCAGATAATATAGCAACATATTCTGCCATATTTGTTCCGCTCTTCTCATCCATAGCGCCCTCATCAATTGTTCGGCAACCCATATTGTTGGTCTTCAGTTGTCGAATAAATAGTTGCTTGTTATGAAGCAATCCAAATTTATAAGCGTCCAACGAACGTTCTACGGCATAAAGAATCACATCTACCTTATTATTGGCATAGAGTTTCGCCACACGGTTACCTGTGCGTATGGCTCGTCCATCACGCTGCTCCAAAGCGCTTGGGGTCCACGGCGTGTCAAGGTGGTGTATAGCCACACACCTTTGTTGTGCGTTCACTCCCGTACCAAAGGTCTCTGTTGAACCGAACATAACGCGTATGATACCATCGTTCGTTGCTGCAATCATAGCATTGCGAGCTTTTTCTGTTGTCGCTTCTTGTATGAATCGTATCTCCGATGCAGGTATGCCGTGCTGCTCCACAAGTTTACGCTTTATCTCGGAGTATATGTTCCAATCTGCTCCGCTTTTATATGTACCCAAGTCCGAGAATACAAACTGAGTAGCACGATGTTCATCGTAGCGATAGTAGTAGTCGGCAATCATACGAGCACAGTGGCTAGCCTTGTTATCTATGTGGTCACCATATAATGATGAATCTACCATACGCATATCGAGCGACATCTTACGAGCATAACCTGTTGCAATGAGCATCTTGGCCATCTCCTCACGCTCGGAGAATGGAGCTCGATGTAGAAGTGTAGCATCTCCCGTCTTGGCAAACTGCACCAATCGTTCTATAAACTGTACCTGATCGGGTGTGGGTGGTATGTTATGCAGTATCTCATTCTTCACAGGGCGGTCTATACCAATATCCTCCGCAGTGCGGAAGTCTGTTATCTCGGCATAGAACTGAGCCAGCTCAGGCACTTTAATAAAATAACGAAACCGCTCCTTCTGCACAATCTCATTTGTTACGGAGAACTCATAGTCTATGGACTTCTTGGCAAAGATGGCCGCCCACGCATCAAATGAGCGTATATTCTGCCGCTCCAATTCTCGTGGTCGCAGATACTTAAAGAGTAAGTACAGCTCCGTAAGCGAGTTGCTTATCGTAGTACCCGAGAGGAATGTGGCTCCAAGGTCACGACCTGTGCGCTGCTGTATAGTGCGTAGGGCAAAAAGCATATTGAGAGCTCGCTGTGAGCCTTCGGGATTACCTAGTCCTGCCACACGGTTATGTCGTGTGTTAAATGTTAGGTTCTTAAACTTGTGCGACTCATCTACATATATGTGATCTATACCCATCTGCTGAAAATCCACCATATCATCCTTACGATTCTCAATGGCAAGGGTTATGGTTTTTAGTTTTGCTTCAAGGTTCGCCTTGCGCTTCAAGCAACCTTTCATCATAGCCCTAGATACATTCTTACCTTCACGGCGTAACACCTCCAAGTTCTCATCCACACAATCCAGCTCTGCTTGTAATATCTCCTGCTGTACCTCTGGAGATTGGGGTATCATACCAAACTGTTCGTGCGTGAGTATTACGGCATCCCAATCATTGTTCTTGATTAGATTAAATATACGCTGCCTATTCTTGGGTGTGAAATCCTCCTTACCTGGATATAACACTCGAGCCATAGGATATGCTGTGCAGAAGGTTCGGGCTATCTCGTGTATGTTGGCTTTAAGTCCTATGATAAGAGGCTTGTTTGCCAAGCCTAGGCGTTTCTTCTCGTAGGCTCCGCAGCACATAATAAGCGTCTTACCTCCTCCCACCTCGTGGTCACATATGCCTCCACCTAACAACTTATCCATCCAGATAGCATCCTTCTGACTAGGATAGAGGTCCTCGATGCCTAAACCTTTAAGGTCAAGGTCGGGGAATGTCTGGTGCGAGCCATCATAACGAGGGCGTGCATAGCAGTTAAAGGTCCTATTGTACAGTAAGTATCCGATCAAGTACATTAATATATGTGAAAGAGATAGAAAAAACACCTA
>CAYLRH010000174.1:0-3771 GCA_964385905.1 uncultured Alistipes sp. | reverse complement strand
CATTTATCATGGACAAACTGATGCACCTTGCAGGCCTTCACGGTAAGTCGTTTATACCGCTGGTTATGGGCTTTGGTTGTAACGTGCCGGCCATTATGGCAACGCGAACAATTGAGAGTCATAGTAGCCGTCTGATAACGATTCTGATAAATCCCTTTATGTCGTGCAGCGCACGTCTGCCAGTGTTTATTCTGTTGGCTGGAACATTTTTCCCTGAGCATGCAGGTTTGGCATTGTTCTGTATATATATATTTGGAGGAGTTATGGCGGTGGTGACGGCACGTATTCTGCGACGTTTTATGTTTGGTGCCGACGAGACTCCATTTGTGATGGAGCTGCCACCCTATCGTATCCCAACGCTTAATGCGACGTTGCGTCATATGTGGGAGCGTAGTGAACAATATCTGAAGAAAATAGGTGGCCTAATATTGGTTGCGGCTGTGGTTATATGGTTTTTGAGCTATTATCCCCGCGTGTCAGATGATTCTGTGACAACTGATGCTGTGGAAAATACAACAGATGTGGCTATGGCTCAATCGGAGAACTCGTATCTTGGACGCATAGGAAAATTCTGTGAGCCGGTAATGGAGCCTTTGGGATTGGATTGGCGTGCAAGTGTAGCCCTGTTGTCTGGTGCTGCGGCGAAGGAGATTGTGGTCTCTACGTTGGGTGTATTGTATTCGGTGGAGGATGCCGAGAGTAACAGTACTTCGTTGTCGCAACATCTGCTCGCGTCGGGAAATTATTCACGGGCTGCGGCTTTGGCTATGATGATATTTGTGTTACTTTACTTCCCGTGTATTGCAACTGTTTTGGCCATTGCACAGGAGGCTGGAGGTTGGAAATGGGCCCTCTTCTCGGTGGTGTATAATACGTTGCTGGCATGGGTTGTGGCATTTGCAGCATTTCATATTGGTGGATTTTTAGGAATGTAAATTATCCGATGATGAAGAGTTATAAAAGAGATGGAAATAATCGCATCGTTTACTCTAAGGATATGAAACTTATAGAGTTGATTGATGCCGATTATGAGTTGTTGTCGATTCTGCTCAGAATGGATATCGAGTTGCCGTTCGGCGATGTGTCGGTAGAGGAGATTTGCCGTCGTTACGATATGTCACCTACGTTGTTTCTTATGATATGCCAGATATATGCTTGCGCCGATTTTGAGCCCGATGAGTCGGACTTGCAGCCGTCGGATTTGCAACATATAATACGTTATCTGCGAGCCTCGCATCGTTACTATTTAGATTCGATGTTGCCCTCTATTGCAAAAGGCGTGGAGCGCGTTCTGGAGTGTTGTGATGCCAAGCAGAGTCTGATTTTGCGTAAATTCTACGAAGATTATGCCGAGGAGGTGCGTGCGCATCTCAATTATGAGGAGACGGTGATATTCCCGTATGTCGAGGGCTTGATTGGGAATGACTTAGGCGAGAAGAGTATGGCTGAATTTATGGCCGACCATACCGATATTTGCGATAAGGTTGACGATATAAAGAGTATCGTTATAAAGTATCTGCCTGAGTCATGTTCTACGTCGGATAGATGCGAATTGTTGTTCGATCTGTTCCGTATGCGAGATGATTTGTCAAAACATACACTGATAGAACTTAAGCTGCTAACCCCGATGGTTATTGCAGAGGAAAGGAGAGTACAGCGATGAGACGTTTTCGTGTGGCGATAGTCGAACCATCGGCCATTATCGCGGAGGGTATTTCAGCCCTTGTGGCACGTAGTGGTGAGTTTGAGATAGTGTATTCGAGTAGTGATTTGCGAATGTTGTCGGAGCGTTTCGCTGTCGTTGCTCCCGATTTGGTTATTGTAGGCTCACAAGTGGTGGGAGCCAATAACCAGACAATGAGAACGCTATACCCTGAGTTGCAGAGTGTCGCATTGGCATTGTTATCTACCACGGTGTGTGATGAGGAGGTGATGCGTCAGTTCGACGGCGTGGTGAATATCTATGATTCGCAAGCTCAGATTATCCGAAAATTGCATGCAACGGTTGAGCAGGGAGAAACAAATCCATATAGCGACAGTCACGATTTGTCGGAGCGTGAGCGAGATGTGCTGATACTGATTGCCAAAGGTTTGGCCAATAAGGAGATTGCTGATAAGTTGAATATCTCGATTCATACCGTAATGTCGCACAGGAAGAATATTACGCACAAGACGGGTATAAAGTCCGTGGCGGGTCTTACGGTATATGCACTACTGAATAATCTGCTCGATCAGAGCGATGTGACATTATAATAAAAAAAGGAGTCCTCGAAGACTCCTTTTTTTGTTACTGCTGTGCATCAAATGGTCCGTAGATGGCCTGTATTGTCAACTGCTCATCTTCGGCCGATAGACGGTATATCTTGTACTTGCGGCCCTTGTCATATACCTTAACTACAATGTGGCCGTCGTAGGGGCATACGCCATTTTCGTACCAATCCTTACCAGCGTGCTCCTTGCGGGCCTTTTCAACAATATACTGTGTGTAGAACATTCTCTCGCCTTGGTATATATCCTGTGATAGTACGCGGCTGATAATCTTCTCTTGAGTGTGATACTGATCCCATACGCAGTCGATGTATGCTTTTGCCTTCACATTACGTAAGAAGTCGGGATGCATAGAGTCAAGGTATGCATGGTGGCTACACTTGCTTACATCTACCTGACCGCAGGCCTCGCCCACTTTTGCCTCGATATTTACAGATTCACCATTCTCGTTCTTCAGGTTACCCGTAACGTCGCCGCCAGCAAAATATGAGAAGGGGCCATAGTCGATGCGGAATGCTATGCTCTTGGTGTTCTCGTTGTTGTAACCCTCAAGGTTGGCGGGATTAAGGTCGTAGTAACGAATGGTCTTCTCGCCCTCGCCTGTCCATACCTCGGCATTGGCCGCAAGGTTACGGATTGAAAATAGGTCGGCGTATTTCTGCGGTTTATTCTTCAGGGCAATCTGGTTTAATGCTCCCACCTTGAATGCCTGCTGTGTTGCGCCATACTGGTTCTTCTGATAGCGGACGAACTTCAAGAAATTATCGATGTCTTTGCCGCCTATCTCTTTGGGATAGTTGTAGTTGGGATAACCTCTGTCAATGAACTGATTGAAGTGTATAGTCTCGCCAACATCGGCTACGCCAACCAATTTGTAATCTTCGCCACGACCCT
Organism: uncultured Alistipes sp.; assembly: GCA_964385905.1. Lineage (GTDB taxonomy): Bacteria > Bacteroidota > Bacteroidia > Bacteroidales > Rikenellaceae > Alistipes. The sequence continues at coordinate 609 of CAYLRH010000174.1, read as the reverse complement.
CGGTTGTGGGAACATCCAGAGCGGTGGAGCCCATGTGGTCATCGTGGAAATGCGAAAGCATGAAATAATCTACCTCGGTTTTATTGGGATTTACCCTCTCAATATAACGAGCCACCCACTCGCCACCACGACGTGAGAGGTCGGGTTTGGGGTCGGTCATAGGCACCGATGCCTGATGGTCGCCAGCATCTACCAGCATGGTTGTGGCATCGGGGAAGATGTAGAAGTTTGCCTCTCCACGACCTGTGTAGATGTGGTGAATATCCATCTCACCGCTCTTCCATCCGCGATATGGCTCGCCTACCTTGTCGGCTGGGGAGCATGCGAGAAAGAGTAGACAACTTAAAAGTGTAAAGTTTCTCATAATTTTTATTGTTATTAGATGTTTCTCGTGAATTATAAACAAAGGTAGTAAAAATATCACTCTTTTTTAGTGCGGGGGAGAATAAATATGAAAAATATGTATTATATTTGCGGAAAGATAAAAGCAAACTATGACCAATCGTTGCAACATATCGTTTATCTTGTCTATGATGCAGTATATGCCTATGCGCTATATGCGAATGTGCCGATAGGCACGTTTATATCTACGGGTGGCTATGTGCCGCC
>CAYLRH010000173.1:0-3774 GCA_964385905.1 uncultured Alistipes sp. | reverse complement strand
GTACCCTTCTGTGCGGCAATCTCCTCCGAGCTCTGCTCGTCGATATATGCCTTACCATCCTTAATGAGACGGATGGCAAAGTCCCACAGTTGCTGGAAGTAATCCGAAGCGTAATACTCATTTCCCCACTGGAAACCGAGCCACTGGATATCCTCCTTGATGGCCTCCACGTACTCCATATCCTCCTTTGTGGGATTTGTATCATCGAAACGAAGATTACATACACCACCATATTTAGCCGCAACACCAAAATCCAAGCAGATAGCCTTGGCGTGGCCTATGTGAAGGTAGCCGTTAGGCTCGGGCGGGAAGCGTGTCTGAACACGTTTTTCACCCTTTGCCATCGACTCCTCGATGATCTCCTCCAAAAAGTTGAGACGCTCCTTTGGCTCAACGTTCTCGATGTTATTAATTTCTGTCATAACTCGTTATATTGTTTATTATCGTTTTTTCGTAAGAGAAATATCTTTTAAAAGTCTTACCGACAACTGTACAACCTGCTTTGTTCCCCATTTATAACCGTCATACTGCATGGCGATGAAGGTATTTACGCGTAGCGTGTCGTCGAAGAACGAACGGTTGTAACCAATGCGGGTATTATTGTATATGCCATCATCGGTACCGAAGAATCTTTCGCTTGAGTATAGGTCGCCGCCGTAACCGTTCGGGAATACCTCGCTGCGGAACGACGAGTAGTAGGGTTGCAGATTATCTCCGACGTATAGTTGCTCGTCGAGATATACTCCCCATTTCTCCATTCTCAGCTGCAGCATACCGCCCAATGGCGTGCGGAAACTATCCTCGTTTGCGCGGTCGCGTTGCAAGGTCTGTATATAATGTAGACGTATGTCAAAGTTAAAATAGGCATTGAATTGTGCGCCGACATAGGGGTTTACGATGATGTTGTCCACCACGCAGTTTGAGATTACCTCGCTGCCGGCATAGTGAAACATCTCCAATGCGTAACCGCCGTAAAAACGACGATGGTAGTTGTCGAAATAGTATCGGCCTCCAGAGAGGATTCTGAACTTCTCGCGAGATTCGCGTGAATACATGCCACACCAGTCGATAGAGAGTTCCACAAAACCTCTGTCACCACGATATTGTCCCATGAGTCCCTGCACCCGATTTTCGTAAAAACGCATCGAGTCGCTCATAAAGACCTCCGAGTAGTCGCCAATCATCTCTTCACGAGAAAAGATTCCAGCGTAGGCACGTACCTTTTCGTTGGCAAAACGGTAATATACCTGTGGCCGGGCTTTAGCGAATACTTTGGTGTCATCACCGAAGTTGGACCATAAATCCATGCCTACAATCAATCGGTTGTTCTTGTTCCATTCAATTCCGACCTTTGGAGTAAGGCGTGATGAGAAGAGCGTACCCGACTCGCCAATCTTGCTGCCTGAATATTCGCGGTTGTTGAAATATGTATCGAAATCGGCTCCAAGCAGGAGCTTCATATCCTCCTGTGCCTGCATAGTGCCAGCCGTAAATACTGCCACCAGTAGTAGAAAAATATGCCGAACAAAACGATTCATAGCCATCAATGATGAATTTATAATTTGCAAAGTTAATCTATTTCCGCGATTTGTGCTATATTTGCCCCACATAATTATAAGCTAAAAATGAGAAAAATTACCAACGAAGAGTTACATCGCCCCTCTGTGGACGAATTTGCGACCATGGGGCGTATCCCCGTAGTGGTGGTTCTCGACAATGTTCGTTCAGCACAAAACGTAGGAGCCTTTTTCCGTACGTCCGATGCCTTTGCTATCGAGCGGGTGGCATTGTGTGGCATTACGGCGACTCCTCCCTCACGTGATATTCATAAGACGGCACTCGGTGCAGAGCTTACCGTAGAGTGGAAACACTATGACTCTACGCTCGAATGTGTGGAGGCTCTAAAGGCTGAGGGATACAAATTGCTCTCTATTGAGCAGGTTGAGGGTGCAGTTATGTTGGATGAATTGGAGGTTGATGCCGATTGCCGCTATGCACTTGTGTTTGGTAACGAGGTTGCGGGTGTTGATCAGGCGGTGGTTGATGTGTGTGACGGAGCAATCGAGATTCCGCAGGCAGGTACCAAGCATTCGATAAATGTATCGGTTGCCGGTGGGGTGGTGCTGTGGCCATTCTTTATGGCGATGCGTGCGAAATTGGAGAAGTAGGTGGCTCAAAAATTTGTTTTACCCGCAAAACTTATATATATTTGTTATAAAGAATTATAAACCTAATTTCAAGATGCCTCGCTGGGTGCTGTAAAGGCTACGTAGCATTGGTGTCGATAAAGTAAACCACGAAAAATGTCAGTTGCAGGATCAGTCAGAGCAGTTACGACTCTGCGTTTAACAGAAATGAAACAACGTGGCGAGAAGATTGCCATGCTTACCTCATACGATTATTCAACCGCAAAGATTGTCGATGCCGCAGGTGTTGATGTGATTTTGGTTGGTGACTCGGCCGCAAATGTTATGGCGGGTTATGAAACTACATTGCCCATTACACTCGATATGATGATTTATCACGCCCGTTCTGTTGTGCGTGGCGTAAATCGTGCATTGGTCGTTGTGGATTTGCCTTTTGGTACATATCAGGGTAACTCGAAGGTTGCTCTCGACTCGGCTATCCGCATTATGAAGGAGACCGAGGCCGACTCTGTTAAGATTGAGGGTGGCGAGGAGATTTTGGAGTCTGTACAGCGTATCATATCAGCTGGTATCCCCGTTATGGGCCACTTGGGACTCACTCCGCAGTCTATCCATAAGTTCGGTACATATAATGTTCGCGCTAAGGAGGAGGCCGAGGCAGAGAAACTGGTGCGTGATGCACACCTGTTGCAGGAGGCTGGTTGCTTTGCCATTGTTCTGGAAAAGATTCCCGCAGCATTGGCCGAGCGTGTGTCAAAAGAGCTTACTATTCCCACAATCGGTATCGGTGCCGGAGGTGCTACCGATGGTCAGGTGCTTGTGGTACACGATATGTTGGGTATTACCAATGATTTTTCACCCCGTTTCCTGCGTCGCTATGCCGACCTGCATGGTGTGATGAGTGAGGCTATCTCACACTACGTGAAGGATGTGAAGGATCAGGATTTTCCTAACGAGAAGGAGCAGTATTAAGCCCTAAAATAGGCATTTGTATGAAAAAACTTGTAATCATACCTACCTATAACGAGATTGAGAATATCTCCCGCATGGTTGACACCGTTATGGCGCTTGAGGGGGAGTTCGATATGCTTGTTATCGACGATGGCTCTCCCGATGGCACTGCTGCGGTTGTGCGTAAGCGCCAGGCGGAGTTCCCTGCACGACTGCATATGATTGAGCGCAAGGGTAAGTTGGGGCTCGGTACGGCGTATATTGCAGGTTTTAGGTGGGCGCTGGAGCATGATTACGACTATGTTTTTGAGATGGATTGCGACTTTTCGCATAACCCCAACGATTTGCTACGCCTATATGCTGCGGCGCAGGAGGGTAGCGATGTTGTCGTAGGCTCGCGTTATGTGCAGGGTGTGAATGTCGTTAATTGGCCTATGTCGCGTCTGCTGATGTCGTATTTCGCTTCGAGGTATGTGCGCCTGATAACTCGTATGCCTGTATATGATGCGACGGCAGGTTTTGTATGTTATTCGCGTCGTGCGCTCGAAACTCTCGATTTGGACGCTGTGCAGATGAAGGGCTATGGATTCCAGATTGAAATGAAGTACTCGGCATGGCGTTTGGAATTGAAGGTCAGCGAGGTGTCAATTATATTTATTGATAGACAGAAGGGCAC
>CAYLRH010000172.1:0-3790 GCA_964385905.1 uncultured Alistipes sp. | reverse complement strand
GTAAATTCGATCCTCTCTTCATGTACTTTATTAGTTAATATAAAAAGTAATAGAAATACTATTGTTGCAATAAATGACCATATTATTTTCCACGTTTCGACTTTTCGAGTTTTAAGTAGTTCTTTTAGAATAATCCAAATTTGAATAAAATAGTTTGTCATAATATATTGTTCCCTTTTTGTGTAACAAAGTTAACAATATAATTATATATTGGAAAGATGAAAAATAACTAAATATAAATTAGATATATATTTTTTCACTACTTTTGCGACAAATAAAACGATTTCATTATGGAAAAAGAGTTACAAGCCGCCCTTGAGGTGTTGCGCGCGGGAGGTCTAATCCTCTATCCCACCGACACGGTGTGGGGCATAGGTTGTGATGCGACAAGCGCCGAGGCCGTAGAGAAGATATACAAACTCAAGCAGAGCGAGAATAAGACTTCGATGATTGTCCTCTGCCGCGATGCTGATATGATTGTGCGCTACGTGAACAAGGCGCCGGGTATCGCCTTTGAGGTTATGGAGATGTCCGAGAAGCCTCTGACACTCATCTTGCAGGGTGCCGTAGGCGTTGCCGCAAATCTTATCCCCGAGGAGGGTACATTGGGTGTGCGCGTGCCGAATCACGACTTCTGCCAGCAGCTGTTGCGCAAGTTTGGTAAGCCTATCGTTTCAACCTCGGCCAATATCTCTGGCGAGCCTACGCCATTGAAGGGCTTGAAGGATGTCGAACGCGAGATTATCGACGGCGTGGATTTCGTTGTGAACCCCCGTTTTCAGGGTAAGCCCACCTGCCAGCCCAGCTCAATTATCGCCTTTGGCGAGCGTGGCGAGGTGGAGATAATTCGTAAGTAGTATGGGGTTGGTTGTCAGAACACCGGTGCAGATGCGCTTTGCCGACATCGACTCGTTCGGCCACGTGAACAATATTGCCCAGCAGAGCTATTTCGATTTGGGTAAGAGTGCTCTTTTTCAGGAGCTGTGGCAAGTGACGGGTGCATTGAAGCGTATCCCCGCCATCATGGTTTCGGTGCAGACCGACTTCCTTGCGCAGATACTTATGGGTGAGGAGATTGAGGTTGTAACCCGCATCGAGTCCATCGGCGAGAAGAGCCTCACGCTCGCGCAGAGCATCGTCGGCGGAGATAAAGAGTATAGCCGTTCGCGTACGGTGATGGTCTGCTTTGATGCCCAGACACAACAATCCGTTCCCGTGCCTGATGAGTGGCGCGAGTTTATATAAATAAAAAAGGTTGTCCTTTCGGGGACAACCTTTTTTGTTTTACTCGCCATCGGTGAGTGAGTATGGCTTGTCGGCCTTCGCCACGCCACGCTTCTTGTTGGGCTTCGAGCTCATAACGAACTTCAACTCTCCGCCCGCCATCAAATCCTCGTGCGTGATGTAAGTCTTGGTGTAGGGCTTGCCGTTGAGCAATACAGCCTTCACGTAGCGGTTTGTGTCGCTCACGCCATCGGCCTTAATCTCCAATGTCTTGCCGTTATCCAGACTCAACTTCATATAAGGCAGATAAGGCGCACCCAACACATATTGGTCAGTTCCGGGGCATACGGGGTAGAAGCCCATCGCCGTAAAGAGATACCACGCCGACATCTGTCCGCAGTCGCCTTTGCCGCCCAAGCCGCGAATATGATTCTTATACATCTTGTTCATCACCTCGCGCACCCAATATTGCGTCTTCCACGGCTGTGAGGTCCACGCGTAGAGGTAGGGGATATGGTGGCTCGGCTCGTTGCCGTGAACGTAACCGCCAATCAGACAGTCGGCTGTAATATCCTCATTCTTCTCGTAATACTCTTTAGGCAGGTGCATGGCGAACAACTCGTCCAGCTTGCGCAGGAACTCCTTCTCGCCACCCATCTGATTGATAACGCCGAATACATCGTGCGGAACGTGGAACGAGAAGTTCCACGAGTTGCCCTCGATGAAGCCCTCACCGTGTGTCTGCAATACGTCAAACTCAGGCTTGAACGAGCCATCGCGATACTTCGGGCGTGCGAAGCCCAACCCCTTGTCGAAGATGTTGCGGTAGTTCAGCGCGCGCTTCTTGTACTGCTCGGCTGTGGCTGTGTCGCCCGCAGCGAGTGCCGTCTGGTAGATTGTCCAGTCGTCGTAGCAATACTCCAATGTGGTCGATGCGGCATTGCTGCTCGCCTCCAAGGGTACATACCCCAGCGCAACATACTCGCCCACACCGTCGAAGTAGGGCACGTTAGATGTTGTAACCATAGCCTTCAGCGCCTCGGCCTTATCCACGTCGGCACCCTTGGTGATAGCGTCAGCCAGGACCGATGTGGCGTGGTAACCGCTCATGCACCAGTTGTCGTTGGCCATGTGGCTCCACACGGGCAGTAGGCCATGCACGCTCTGCTGCTGGTGGCGAATCATCGACATAGCCATATCGCGTGCCTGCTGTGGCTTCATCAACATCAGGAAGGGGTGCTCAGCACGGTAGGTGTCCCACAGCGAGAATACGGTGTAGTTCTTGAAGCCGTCGGCCTGATGAGTATTCTGGTCCAGACCGCGGTACTTGCCATCTACATCCATATATACCGAGGGGTTAATCATCGTGTGGTAGTACGAGGTATATACCATCGCCTTCTGGTCCTCCGAGCCCTCCACCTCGATGGACGATAGCTGCTTGTTCCACGCCTCCGAAGCCTCGCTGGCGATGGTAGCAAAATCCTTCTCCGCAGCCTCGGCCATAAGGTTCTTCACAGCTCCCTCGGTGCTGGTGCCCGACAGTGCCACCTTGACAACCAGTTCGGGGTTGGCCTCGGTGTCGAACTCGAAGTACGACACAACCTTGCGGCCCGCCATCTCAGGGAAGTTGTTGTTTACGGGGAATTTACGCCAAAAACCGTTGTATAGAATCTTCTGCATATCCTTGTAGCCGTAGTTCTTAATGGGCTGCGAGAATGAGATTGCGAAGTAGGTGTAGTTGGTGCGTGCCCAACCGTTTGTGATGCGGTAACCCGTCAGCAGGGTAGGGCTCTCCACGCGGATTGAGGCCCACAGCGTCTTGCCGTCGTAGTTGTAGATACCGTGGTTCAAATCGAGGATGATACGGCCCTGCTCATCTTTTGGGAAGGTGTACTTATGTACTCCCACGCGCTGTGTAGCCGTAAGCTGCGCCTTGACGTTGTAGTCGTCGAGCATAACCTCGTAGTAGCCCGGCATAGACTTTTCGGTCGCGTGCGAGAAGCGTGAGCGGTAGCCACTCTCAGGATTCTCCTCGGTGCCGGGGTTGAGCTTCAGCTCTCCCGTGGTGGGCATGACGAGAATATCGCCCAAATCGGAGTGTCCTGTGCCGCTGAAGTGGGTGTGGCTGAAGCCGACGATTGTCGGATCATTGTACTTATATCCAGCACAATACTCATAGACTTTCTTCTGGTATGTTCCGTTGATGTTGTGCGGAATGGTGTCGGTGTCGGGGCTGAGTTGCACGATGCCGAATGGGGCGCAAGCACCAGGGAAGGTGTGTCCCATACCGTCGGTACCAATCATGGGATTTACGTAATCTACCGACTTTTTCTGCTGGGCAAACAACGTAGTCGCTGCCAACATCATAGCCACCACACAAAGTAAAGTTCTCTTTGTCATATAATTATTGTTTTATAAATTTTTGCGGGTTAATATCATACAAATATAACGAAAATATATATAAAACAAAAAAGGATAACCTCTCGGCTATCCCTTCGTTTTTTTTCGGGTCCCTCGTTCAGCGCTGGTATCAATTAAGAAAAGAAAAACGGTAGCATCTGCTACC
>CAYLRH010000171.1:0-3797 GCA_964385905.1 uncultured Alistipes sp. | reverse complement strand
CTTTACGGCATTGCCGATGAGTGGCTGGAGCGACAACGCTGGTAGAGTCCAATGGTTGTATGCCGCATCTACCTCTATATCAAAGAATAGCTTGTCGGCATAACGCACCTTGAACAACTCTCCATAGGCGTGTGCAAACTCCATCTCCTCCTCTAACGTAGTGGTGGTATTCTGCCCGTTCTGGATTATGTAACGGAAGGTGTACGACAGCTGGTCGATATATGCCAAAGCCTTCTCGTCGTTCTTCTCGCGCACAAGCATCGAGAGCGAGTTGAGCGAATTGAAGAAGAAGTGGGGGCTTATCTGGCCAAGCAACATGTTGTAGCGGGTCTGAATATTCTCCGTACGCAGATGTTCGTTTTCGAGCAATATCTTCTGCTGTTCCAGCAACTGTCCGTAGATACGTCCGTAGAGGATGGCAACAACAAGCACCATGGTACATTTCATCACCACCATCCAGTCCAGAAGCATTCGAGGCGGATGTTGTATTATCAAGAGCATCTTACCCGTACGCCAGTCGGTGAACGGAGCGAAGAAGTAGAGTATGAGTGTCGCAACCACAACGGCCGTACAACGTAGCATATAACGACGGAATGTGAAGTTATGCACGTCGAACTTTATGGTCATTATGGTCAGCAATAGGAATGACAGTCCCAAATAGTATAGCGACTGCACAGCCATCTCTTGGTCGCGTTTGGGGCGGTCGTAGATGACGGGTGCAGTAATCTCGGCACCATTCTGCTTGAGTACCTCTGCCACTCTGGGGTTTGACATATTGTGGGGCGGGTCAATGGTGCAGAGCAGCGTGTCGTTTTGTTGCAGATTATAGAAACGTATTGTCTGCGGTCTTACGTACATGCTGTCTGTGCGCACCGAGTCGGGATACTCGGGTGAAAAGTTGGTCTGGCTTATCAGGTAGCCATAACCGTCACGCGATATATGCAAGATGCCGTTACACTCCGGTTTGCGACGTATTGTTTGCTCGCGTTGTTGCTGCTGGTCGTTGCTCTCGCGCTGCTCGACAATCATGGCAATCAGATACGAGAAGTTTACCGTCAACGTGATTACTATCGCAATCATCACATTGACAACAACAGTGGAACGTCGGGGACTGATTTTAAACATCGTAACTCTCTGTTTTAAAATTTAATGGTTTGGGCGTAACGGGCAGGTTGTTTGCGGTGGAGTTACTCCTCCTCTTTATACCACGATGCGTAGAGCTGGTAGTCGCGTGCGGTGCGCTTTACGATTGTCTCGCGCTGCTCGGGTGTAATCTCCTTCACCTTCTTTGCAGGAACGCCTGCATATACCGAGTTGGGCTCCAACTGAGCGTTTGAGAGAACGAGGGCATTGGCTGCAATGATGCAACCCTCAGGTACTACGGCGTTGTCCAATACCGTTGCACCCATACCTATGAGCACGCTGTTACCGATGATAGCGCCGTGAATAGTTGCGTTGTGACCTACCGACACGTCGTTGCCGATGTGTGTCTGCGAGGGCTTGGGCGACTTGTCGTAGAGGGTGTGGATTACGGCTCCATCCTGAATGTTGGTGCGGTCGCCGATGGTGATTTTATTCACATCACCGCGCAACACTGCGCCATACCAAATCGAGCAATCCTTGCCGATTGTCACATCGCCAATAATTGTAGCCGTCTCGGCCAAAAAAGTATTCTCTCCAATCTCGGGAACGTGTCCACGAACTTTTCTAATTAGTGCCATATCTTTAAATTATAATTTTTCCTTTTTAAACATAATATCCTGTGTTGTATTGTCGCGCTTCACAACGACCTCCCACGCTTCGGCTGATGCATTCATCTTTTTTAATCTCTTGAGGTCGATATTTTCGCGTGTAAATCCATTTATTGAAACGATTCTATCGCCTCTCTTCACTCCAGCCTTGTTGGCATTTCCGCCCTCAATCAAACCATTTACCACCCAACAATCATCTTGTGGTGTTAGAGTCATTCCTGAATCATATTTTGCGGTGGCGTTGAAATTCTTGTTGGGGCGAAGCCATATCTCGCATGTCGAAAAATCAATTATAACATCGAAGTGCTCCAATAAAGCGTTGCCAATAAGACCATCAAAGCGGTCATCAGCCATCATACCCTGCGTATTGCCCGAATAATCTAAATTCATACCCAGAATATCATTTCCCGCAACAGATACCTTGTCGGCCTTGAAGGTGTAATCGGTACGCGAGCCACCAACACCGCCCGTGTCGTATATCTTCTTCTTTACATCGGTAAGAACTCTGTTTAGTTTTAGCTTTGCAGCTAAATTGCTATTGAGGCTTACGCCTCCGCTTGAACCCATATCAACAAGGAAACGTCCGTCAAACGATATGTCGTTGTTAACCTTTACGCTGATGGGCATAACCATCCTCGATTGCCTTTGGTCCAGCCATTTGCATTTTACACAAACATACCCCTCTGCGGGTTGATACTCTTGTGGCAGAATGAGCATATAGCCGTCTGCGTAATTAAATTCCACCTTTCGGCCACGCATAAACTCCATACCAAACATTCCGTCCACTTCGTTGCCAAGAATCTTTTGCAAATCCATCACAACTGCGCCCTGCTCGGTTTGGGTGTACTCTCCGACACTATATTTCCAGTCGGCAATATCTTTGTATGCGGCCTCCAGACTATTGCCTGCGCCTTGAATTATTATCTTTTGCAGGGTTTCTGAAGGTGCAAAATATTTTTTGTAGAACTTGGTGTCAATCAAAATATTAGTGTTGCCCGTGTCGAAAATCATTCTTGCTGAAATTGAATCGCGCAAAATAACATCGAAATATAGGTGGTTTGCATAGTCAAATGCAACAGCACCCTCGGGCAGTAGCTTTGCCTGCTCAACCTCCGCATAGACATTTTCTGCCATCTCTTTGGTCTTAACCTTACCGCATGCGCTAAAAGCAATAGCGGTTGCGATGGCAATAATTGCTATGTTTCTCATAATTGACACCAAAAAGTTGTTATTCATCCTTCTTTGCTGAGCGCCAGAGGGTATCCAGCTCCTCGGCTGTCATCTCGCTGAAAAGGCGACCTTCGGCCTCGGCCTCCATATGTGTAAAGCGACGGATAAATTTCTTATTACACTGCTCCAATGCCATTTCAGGGTCAATGCCATACAGGCGGCACATATTAACCAGCGCAAAGAACAAATCGCCAACCTCCTCGGCGGTGCGCTCATGGTTACCTGCGGCCATCTCAACCTCTATCTCGGCAATCTCCTCCTTGACTTTATCCCATACATCCTCCTTCTTCTCCCAGTCGAAGCCCGAAGATGCGGCCTTCTCACCAATGCGGAAAGCCTTGACCATGGCTGGCAATGAGCGAGGTACGCCACCTAAGATTCCGCCCTGACGCTTCTTTTTGCGTAGCTTCAGCTCCTCCCAGTTCTGCATCACCTCGGCAGGGGTGTCGGCGTGTATGTCACTGTAAACGTGAGGATGACGGTAAATGAGTTTGTCGCACTCGGCATCTGCCACGTCGGCAAAGTCAAATGCGCCCTGCTCCTCGCCGAGCTTCGAGTAGAAGACTACGTGCAGCAATAGGTCGCCCAGCTCCTCCTTTATGCCCTCCATATTGTTGTCGGCAATGGCGTCGGCCAGCTCGTAGGTCTCCTCTATGGTGTTATTTCTGAGTGATTCAATGGTCTGCTCACGGTCCCAGGGGCACTTTTCGCGCAGGGTGTCCATCACCTCCAGGAGACGCTCCGCGGCTTTAAGTTTTTTGTCGTAGTTCATCTATAGGTATATTCTATAAATTAGTAAAAAGGCTATTTGTTGGT
>CAYLRH010000170.1:0-3825 GCA_964385905.1 uncultured Alistipes sp. | reverse complement strand
TATCTTGGCTCGCGGTGAGAATGTCGAGGATGCACTCGCCAAGGCTGAGAAGGCGTATGCCACATTGGAGGTCGAGGCTTTGCCGAGATAAAAACGCTTTTGTAATAGAAAAAGGAGTTAACCTTCGCGTTAACTCCTTCTTTATTACTCTTCAAATTGTTTGAGTGCAGAGATTCTTTGTTTAATATCGGCTATTCGCTCTCGTTCCTGCATATATCTCCATCCTCCTATTACGGCCGATACGATGATAGTTAGAATCATCCATAACCACCATTCGGCAGATGGCTCAGAGTGACGAATGATTGCTTCGATTATGACATACGCAAATATGAATGCCAAGAAGCAAGCTGTAATGATGTTGTTGCGAATAAACAACTTCTCAAATTTCAATACCATCTGTTCCTGCTCCACTATGCTCGCGTCAAATTTGGCCAGACGTTTTAGAATTTTCCACATCGGGCTAAAGAATACCTCATCCAAAGCGATAACTGAGCCGATGACTATCCATCCAAATGGGTCGTTCTGAATGTTTTGAATAAATAGAATTGCCACAGCACATATCAATACAATCCAGCCCAAATATTGATTTATCTTGACACTGCTCCAATACGATTTTACCTTGTTTTCGGCTATGACTCGTAACTCTTGTTTGCGAAGTACCTCCTCGCGCTCTAATCGCTCTGAGAGCCTATCCCACGATTGTTTTAACTGTTCGAGATTCATAATTGTAATAGTTTTAGGCGTTAAACATCTCCTTTATTTTATTCTTTGCGCGCATAAGTTTTACTGCTACATTCGACTGCGTGAGTCCCGTAATCTCGGACATCTCTTCATAAGCATAACCCTCAAGCCATAATAGAATCAATGCGCGGTCGAGGTGGCCAAGTCTGTTTATTACCGAGTGTAACTCCTCCATCTGCTCTTTGAGTGTACTATCCTCTTCCGACGATAGGTCGAATGTGAGAGAGATAGATGTAGGCTCTTTGCGACGGATAAACGATATACATGTGTAGAGCGCTACACGATAAATCCACGTTGACCGTTTACTGCGACCATCGAATTGGTCAAAGTTTTGCCATAGGTTGCATAACACCTCCTGATAGTAATCCTCAATCATCCCCTTCGGTGCATAGATGTAACACACCTTGTAGATTATATTTCGATGAGCGTGTACTACATCGCAAAATAGTTCTTCTTTTGTTTGAGTTTTCATTGTCTTTTGTTGTTTGACCTATTAGTCGCAAAAAGGAGGTGAAAAATTACAAAGGATATAGATCTTTTGAAATTTTCCCGAACAAAAACAGAATAGAGCCGCCCGTATGGACAGCTCTATTGTAAAATTAGTGCAACTACCCTACTTTTCCATCTTGCGCACGAAGCACTCGATAGTATTCTCCATAAGGCAAGTGATAGTCATCGGACCTACACCACCCGGAACGGGAGTGATGGCTGAAGCCTTGGGCTCAATAGCTGCGAAATCCACATCGCCGCACAGCTTCTTTGTCTCGGGATCGCGGTTTACACCTACGTCGATAACAACTGCGCCCTCCTTAACCATATCGGCAGTGACGAACTTGGGACGGCCGATAGCTACAACCAAGATGTCAGCCTTGCGAGTAACCTCTGCCAAATTCTTGGTGCGGCTGTGTGCGATAGTTACTGTCGCGTTCTCGTTTAGGAGCAACTTCGATACGGGCAAGCCTACGATATTGCTACGGCCAATAACTACAACGTCCTTACCTGCAATCTCCACGTCGGCACGCTTCAAGAGTTTGATGATACCCTTGGGTGTGCAGGGAAGTGTGCAAGGCTGCTTGAGCCAGAGGTTAGCAACGTTCATAGGGTGGAACCCATCCACATCCTTCTCGGCGCTGATAGCCGCGATAACCTTGTCTGAGTCGATATGCTTGGGCAGAGGCAACTGCACGAGGATACCATCTACGCTATCATCGTTGTTCAACTCGTCGATAATACCCAAAAGCTCCTCCTCCGAGATTGAGGCATCCTTGCGGATTGTAGTGTTCTTGATACCTACCTCCTCCGATGCCTTTGCCTTACCTGTAACGTATGACACGCTACCAGGATCCTCACCAACGAGGATTACAACCAAGTGGGGAACACGGCCGTACTTCTCAGGAAAAGTAGCTACGTTGGCAGCCATCTCCTGCTTGAGCGAGAGAGCCAACTCCTTACCATTTATAATGTATGCCATAAATCGAAATCTAATTAATATTTGAATGCTTTATCACCAATGTCGGTACGGTGGAACAGATTCTCGCACTTAATCTTTGCAACCTCGGCAGCTGCTTTCTGCTGTGCCTCGCGCAATGTGGGAGCCTGACAAACGACAATCATCACACGACCACCCGAAGTAACATACTTGCCATCCTTTAACGCGGTACCCATGTGGTAGATTGAGCCGTCAACATCCTCCGTGCCCTCGATTGCGTAACCCTTCTCGTATGAGCCGGGATAGCCCTTCGATGCGAGTACGATGCCGAGTGTCGCCATCTCGTTCCAAGTGATTGTGGGTTGCTTGCCATCAACAACATCGCAGAATACCTGGCAGATGTCGCTGGTCATACGGGGCAGGATAACCTCTGTCTCGGGGTCGCCAAAGCGTGCATTGAACTCGATAACCTTAATACCATTCTTTGTCTTCATCAAACCGCCATACAATACGCCGCAGAACGGACAACCCTCCTTGACCATAGCCGATGCGGTGCGACGCATAATGTTCTCCATTGCGTACTCCAAATCTTCAGCGGTGATAAAAGGTAACTCAGTGTATGCGCCCATACCACCAGTGTTGGGACCCTTGTCACCATCGTAGGCGCGCTTGTGGTCCTGTGCTACGGGCATGGGATATACATCGTTGCCATTCACGAAGCAGAGTAATGAAAACTCCGGGCCCTCGAGGTACTCCTCGATAACCACCTTGCCCTTGCCGAACTTCTCGTCCAAAAGCATATCGCGCAATGCCTCCTCGGCCTGCTCCAAAGTCTCGGCGATAACTACACCCTTACCAGCTGCCAAGCCGTCATACTTAAGTACGGTGGGCAATGAGCCAGCCTTAACATACTCCATAGCAGCATCAAACTCCTCAAATGTAGCGTAAGCCGCTGTGGGTACCTCATACTTCTGCATCAGGTCCTTTGCAAACTGCTTGCTACACTCAATGCGGGCTGCTGACTTCGTGGGACCGAACAAGCGTAAATCATTGGCTTTGAATACGTCAGCAATACCAGCCTCAAGTGCTACCTCGGGACCTGCGACGGTAAGAGAGATGTTGTTTGCCAATGCAAACTCCTTGAGCTCCTCGATCGCAGTCTCCTTTATTGCTATGCACTCGGCCAATGCGGCGATACCCGCATTGCCCGGTGCGCAAAATATCTTCTCTACTTGGGGTGACTTGCTGAGCGCCTCTACGATGGCGTGACAACGACCACCCGAACCTACTACTAATACCTTCATCTCTATTAGTGCTTAAAGTGACGCATACCTGTGCATACCATTGAGATACCACACTCGTT
The DNA here is from genome assembly GCA_964385905.1 of uncultured Alistipes sp. Lineage (GTDB taxonomy): Bacteria > Bacteroidota > Bacteroidia > Bacteroidales > Rikenellaceae > Alistipes. The sequence goes on along the minus strand of CAYLRH010000170.1, from coordinate 292 downwards.
GGCCTTCTTTACAGAGTCCTCATCGCGTACGCTACCACCCGGCTGTACGATAGCTGTTACGCCGTACTGTGCGGCCAAAGTTACAGTGTCATCAAAGGGGAAGAAACCATCCGATGCCAACACCAAACCCTCGGTGAAACCTGCTGCCTGTGCCTGCTTGAGCGCAATCTCGGCAGAGCCTACGCGGTTCATCTGACCTGCACCAACGCCTACTGTGTGGCCATCCTTAACAACTACAATAGCGTTAGACTTAACGTGCTTAACAACTCTCCAGCCGAAATTAAGGTCTGTA
>CAYLRH010000169.1:0-3835 GCA_964385905.1 uncultured Alistipes sp. | reverse complement strand
AACGAACAGACAAATGAAGAGCCTGCGATAAATCAAACGCCCATACAAGGCTCACTATTTTAGAAAAGGTTAATGAAAATTATATAACTATGAAACGACACAAACTCAGCGGCGTGGGAGCTGCCATGATAACCCCTTTCAAGAGTGATTTTTCGTGCGATTGGGATGCTTTAGCTCACATGATTGACTACGTAATTGATGGTGGCACAAACTACATCGTAGCACTCGGCACAACGGCCGAGACACCCACCCTTTCGGTCGAGGAGAAGAACGAGATAATACGCTTTACTCGCGAACACATTGCAGGCCGCGTGCCCTTGGTTGTTGGTGCGGGAGGAAACGATACCGCAAAGTTGATTCGCCAAATCAACGAGATGGACCTCGAGGGTGTGGAGGCTTTGCTGAGTGTTACACCCTATTACAACAAACCTTCACAGGAGGGATTATACTGCCACTTCAAGGCCGTTGCCGAGGCATCGCCACGCCCCATCATTCTATACAACGTGCCGGGACGTACGGGAGTCAACATGACTGCCGAGACCACATGCCGACTCGCCACAGACGTGGAGAATATAATCGCCGTAAAGGAGGCCTCAGGCAAGATTGACCAAATCGACCAGATTATCAAGAATCGCCCAAAGGGATTTCTCGTTTTGTCGGGTGACGATGGCATGACCGTAGATGTAATGCGTAAGGGCGGTGACGGTGTTATATCGGTTGCCGTAGATGCCTTCCCCAAACGTTTCTCGCACGTGGTATATTTAGCAGGTCAGGGACTTTTCGACCGTGCCGAGGAGGCTTATGCCCCACTGCATGAGGCCGTATGCGCCCTCTTCGAGCAGGGTAATCCAACGGGTGTAAAGGCTGCACTTAACATCATGGGACACATTGACAATGTATTGCGTCTGCCATTGGTGCCCGCCACCGATTTATTGATGAAAAAGCTGGAAAAGCTGATTCGTGAATACGAATTGTGCTAATCCCTGCGTTTTACAAATAAAAAACTTATATGAGAGGATTTATCATTGCGTTATTGCTGTTGTTACCATCGTTGGGATGGGCAAAGATTCCCGATGAGGAGGATATACTCCGTAAGATTATGGACGGGTCATCGCCCTACTACTACGCCAATCTGCAAATGCGCTACAATAATCTTGAGCAGCTCAACGAGGAGGAGTATCACTACCTCTACTACGGCTATGCCTACCACGAGAATTACAAGCCCACGGCAACAAATGTCGCGGTGGACGACCTCTACGCCTCAATGATTGGCCTCAATCCTGACAACCCGGACCACAAGCAGCTGGATTATATTATCTCCATCTGCAACGAGGCCATGCTGGTTGACCCCTTCAGCCCCACGACTCTCAACATGCTTGTCTTTGCATACGGAGCCAAAGGCGACAAGGCAAAGGAGGAGGCATATCATCGCCACCTGCAAGGGGTATTGGGCACGATAATGAGTTCGGGCGATGGTCGCTCGGAAAAGTATCCGATGCATATCATCATGTTCTCACATGCCGTAGATGTGGTGGCCTCAATGGGTGTAAACGCCAAGCGTGCCGAGATTATAAGTCGCAACGTGGAGTATATTCCGCTGGTTGAGCCCCGCAAGGTTCCCGATGGCAAAATCAAGGGATTCTACTTCGACTATAGCCGCATCTATCGCAATAAGCCAGACGATGTAACATTCAAAAAGAAGCGTACTTGGCAATTTAATAACCTCGGTGTAAAAGAGTATAAATAGGAATGAAACAACTTATAAGAAACCTCGCTCTGCTTTTTGTAGCCTGCATAACATTTACGGGCTGCCCCAAACACACACCGGAGGACAACACGCCCCCGCAGACCATTATTTTCTATATGGCAGGTGTTGATTTGGGTGGATACTTCAATACAAATCGCAGTGCTGTAAAGGCTGCTCTGAACTTCAATATTCAGGGCAAGAGCCGTGTCGTGATATTTTATCAGACCAGTAAGACAAAGGCTGAGCTGAAGGAGTATTATTTTCAGGACGGCTTGTGCCAAGAGAAGATTTTGGCGACATACGACCTGCCCTCGCAGATGACCGCAGGTGAGTTGGGAGATATTTTTTCGGATATTATCGACCGCACGCCATCAAAATCACATTCGCTCATTATCGGCTCACATGGTTTGGGATGGATACCAATCGGTGCTGAGCCCCAAAGCGCCGCAGTATATCTTGGCCGAGACAAGAAGGCGCATGTCCTGACCCATAAAGAGCTGTGGGAGCGCAAAGGAGATATTATAACACGTTTCCTGGGCGAGGACTCAAACCCCGAAAACCGTTTCGATGTTACCGACCTTGCGGAGGCATTGGCATCAACGGGTGTTAAGATGGAGTATATCCTCTTCGATGCTTGCTTTATGGCTAATGTAGAGTCACTTTATGACTTGCGTAACAATGCAAAATACATCATTGGTTCGCCATGTGAGATTATGGGCACAGGATTCCCCTATGCCAACATAATGCCCCTGCTACTGAAGAATAATGGCACATCGTACGACCTTGATGGCGTATGCCGTAGATTCAACGAGGACTACGCTGCAAGCCCAGGATACTCTGGAACAATTGCACTTATCGACTGCTCACAGCTGGATGCACTTGCTCAAGCTATGAAACGCGTCAACAACGCCGATAAGAAGGAGTACAACGTGAATGATATCCAGTTCTATGAAGGACAGTCGTCACACATCTTCTTCGACTTAGGCGATTACGTTGATAAGTCATGCGACGATGAGGCGGCAAAAAGCGCCTTCAATGAGCAGTTGAATCGCACAGTAAAGAGCAAATACACGCTCGACAAATTCTTATCAATGTACGGCACAACGGGCAAGTACGACATCAAAGTCTTTACCGGCATGAACACCTCTGCCCCCTCTGCCCTCTACCTCGACTCTTACGAACAAACAGCATGGCATAAAGCTACGCATTAAAGATTGAAATATGTCAAATAAATACAAAAAGTGTGGCCTTCTATTTGGCTACACTTTTATAACACCAACATTGTGATAAAGTAAACGATAACATACTATGATAAAATAAACATGTCCCGAAAATTTCGGACTTGTTTCATATCTCATCTTATTACCCTCTTCAAGATTATCACCCACTAAAAACTACGCCGAACATACCATCATTGACATCCGATCCGTAATAACTTTTCGGCACTATCCGCAACAAAATTGCAATAAATATCTCTTTACATACAAACATGAAGGCTCAAGTATCGGCCATGCAATATCGTGCCAAATCGCGCGTCTATACAGTGGCACTCTGCGCCTAACTATAAATCGACGATATAGTTACATCTACAATAATTCGGGAATAATTTATCACGTTCTACACAATAACCCAATCCTCCAAGTGATACTAGTATTATTTGTATTATGCGCAACATCAGTAACTAGAATTTTACTTAAATCTGTCTTTTTTATTCATTACCCAGCGCAGACATACAATACTCCTCATAAAACTTTTTTGTCACAAAATACCATATCATCAAGCCTGGCAACAACTATCCATATTTGCTAATATTCGACGATATAGGAATTATATGCATTTTTCTTTTTTGGTATATTTATGTTCTATTTAGGCCAAAATACATATCAATACATATATAATAAATAGTCATAAATTAAGCATATAACACATAAACATCAGCCAATTTTGGCCATTACAGGAAATAATACATTTGGTTTTTGGAAATAAAATTTATATCTTTACGACAGATTGCAAACCGAATCCAACCTTAAACACATTGCCTATGAAAAAATTCAAGTAAAGTCAAAAAACTGCCTATTCCATATTTGG
>CAYLRH010000168.1:0-3912 GCA_964385905.1 uncultured Alistipes sp. | reverse complement strand
GAACCGCTGTAGACGGTTTTGCAGACCGGTGACTAAACCACTCATCCATCGGACCATGATGTCGATTTGCGAGTGCAAATATACAAAAAAATCTAATTCTTCCAAAACTTAGCTGCAAGTTTCGTGCTTTTTCGTAAAATTTATTAACTTTACATCTGCCGAAGTGTGTTAAATGGGGCTTTCGACCTTGTGTAATGTGCAAGCCCCGCATGCTCGCCAGAGAATTATGCCGCTAAAGGATATAGCTCTTAGCTTTGTACCACAACTTGGAGTGCGTGGTGTTGCCTACCTGATTGAATATTTTGGGTCGGCTGAGGCTGTGTATGCCGCCTCGAAGGATGAACTGGTTGAGGGCGCTATGCTTCGCGAGGAGGTGGCAAAAAATATCTTGGACAATTGTGGTATGCGTGAGGCTGAACGCGAAATGAACTATTGTCGTCGCAATGGCATAACCCCCGTGGCAGCCACGTCGCCGCTCTATCCACGGCTTTTGCGCGAAACGGATGATTTCCCTGCGGTGTTGTATGTGTGCGGTAATGTGGAGGCGTTGAATAGCCGTATGGTGGCCTTTGTCGGTACGCGCAAGATGAGTTCGTATGCTCAACTTATGTGCGATAGGCTGGTGAGTGAATTAAAGGAGGTTGTATCCGATGTGACCATTGTAAGTGGCTTGGCCTATGGCGTGGATGGTGCGTGCCATCGTGCCGCTATCGCTTGCGGTGCTACGACGGTGGGCGTTTTGGCCAATCCGTTGCCGCAAATATCGCCCTCGGCGCATGAGCGCATGGCTGCCGAGTTTATTTCGCGCGGAGGGGCTATTGTGAGTGAACTCAGCTCGCAGACCAAGCAGAATGGTCGTTATTTTATTCCCCGCAACAGACTCATTGCCGGCATGTCGGCCGGAACGGTTGTCGTGGAGTCGCCTGAGTCGGGTGGCTCGCTCTCTACGGCGGCCTTTGCTGATGGATATAATCGCACGGTGATGGCCGTGCCGGGGCGTGTTACGGATGCCAATTCGCGTGGCTGTAACCTACTGATACGCAATCGTAAGGCGCAGATTGTTTTGTCGGGACGCGATATTGCACGGGAGCTGATGTGGGATTTGGAACTTGAAACTATCAACGAAACGCAGCACGAGAAGCTGCCTTTGGCCGATGATGAGAGCCGCTTGCTGGCATATTTTGATTCGGAGCCACTATCCATTGATGTGTTGCAGCAGCGTAGTTCGCTCTCGCTGGGCGAGTTGTCGCTTACGCTTATGAATTTGGAGTTATCGGGAGCTATTCGTGCGCTGCCGGGTAAACGATATGAGAAGATAATTTAATTTGCGCATTGGTGTAAAATGGGAAAATGCCTTTTATGAAACTAATTGATACACATTCACATCTATATGCCGAGGAGTTTGACGACGACCGTGCGGAGGCTGTCGTTCGTGCTCGCGAGCGTGGGGTAGAGCGTTTGTTGCTGCCAGCCATCGACAGCGAGAGCCATGAGCGTATGTTCTTGTTGGCGAGGGCGTATCCCGACCTCTGTCGCCCGATGATGGGTCTGCATCCGACATCGGTGAATGATAATCCTCGTTGGCGAGAGGAGCTGGAGTTGGTTGAGCATTATCTCGCGCAGCCACCTGAGGGGTTGCGGTTTTGTGCTGTGGGTGAGATAGGACTGGACTACTACTGGAGTCAGGAGTTTGTTGCCGAGCAACATGAGGCCTTTATCGCGCAGTGCCGTTTGGCGGCTCGGCTTGATCTTCCCGTTGCGATACACACCCGCTCGGCGTGGGAGGATATGTGCGATATTTTGGAGGCTGAGACCTCGCGTGCCGCAGAGCGTGGAGAGCGTCTGCGAGGTGTATTACACGCCTATTCGGAGGATGCTGACGTATATCGCCGCCTGAAGGTATCGGGAGATTGGCTGTTCGGAATAGGCGGTGTTGTCACCTTTAAGAAGAGTGTTGTGGCCGAGGCCGTTGCGGAGATGGCGTTGGAGGATATTATCCTTGAAACGGATTGCCCATACCTTACGCCCGTACCGTATCGTGGCCGCCGTAACGAGTCGGCTTATGTGGCCTATGTATGCGAGAAGGTGGCAGAGATTAAAGGTATATCGGCCGAGGGGGTTGCGCGCGTCACGACGGAAAATACCCGAAGGATGTTTTTGCAAGGTGAATAATGATTATTAATATAAGGTAAATATGGAACAGGTAATACGAAAAGTTGATGAGTCCCGTTCTTCAATTTTGCTAATTTATACGGGCGGAACAATCGGTATGCGTCCCGATGAAAAGACGGGTGCGTTGGTGCCTTTCGATTTCAGCGGAATCTACGACGAGTTCCCCTCGTTGCGTCGTTTGAATGTCGATATTGATGTGCATACAATGCCCAAACTTATCGACTCGTCCAACGTAAAACCTTCGGATTGGTGCGCAATTGCCGAGGTCATACGCGACAATTATGAACGTTACGACGGCTTTGTCATTCTGCATGGCACCGACACCATGTCATATACCGCTTCGGCCTTGAGTTTTATGCTTGAGAATCTTGCCAAGCCGGTAATCTTTACGGGTAGCCAGATACCCATTGGAGTGTTGCGTACCGACGGCCGCGAGAATCTGATTACGGCCATCGAGGTGGCTGCTGCCAGGGTTGATGGTCGCCCCGTTGTACCTGAGGTCGCTCTGCTCTTTCATAGCCGTCTGTGCCGTGGCAACCGTACCCGCAAGAGCAGCGCCGAGGAGTTGGATGCATTCTCCTCACCCAACTATCCGCCACTTGCCGAGGTGGGCGTGAAGATAACCTATAATACGGCTGCCATTGCGCGTGTGGAGCCTACTGACGAGCCGTTGCGCATCGCAACAATGCTCAGCGAGGGTGTCGCCATCATAAAGCTTTTCCCCGGTATCAGCGAGCATACGCTGCGGGCAATTCTCTCGGTCGAGGGCCTGCGAGGCGTGGTGCTTGAGACCTACGGTGCGGGCAATGCCCCCACGTCGGGCTGGTTCCTGGAGCTGATGCGCGAAACCATCCAGCGTGGGGTGCTGGTGCTCAATGTTACGCAGTGTGACAATGGCTCTGTGGAGATGCATCTCTACGAGACGGGACAGCGTCTTCACTCGGCCGGAGTGGTGTCGGCTTATGACATGACTTCGGAGGCCGCCATCACGAAATTGATGTACGTTTTGGGCCAAAATCTGCCGTGGGAGCAGAGTGTGGAGCTTATTCAGCGCCCGCTGAGAGGAGAATTTACGCTTTAGGGACTTGCACAAAAAAAAAATAATTCTTATATTTCGGTCCGTAAACTCTACCAAAACCGCATTGACCGCCCGATGGGAGCGGGGTTTTGTGGTGTAACAGTTTGTGAGTCACTGCATTGCGGGTTATTGCGCCTGTGTGTGGCAAGAGTTGGAGCAAAAGTGCGAAAAAGCGAAAAATGGGCTGCCAACCCCATTTTGAGCAGGAAAAAAATAATTTTGTGAGAAAAATTTAACAACATAAAACTAAAAACAAATAAAAGTAACAAACACTAATTAAAATTTATTTCAAAAAGCTATGAAAAAAAATCTTATGTTTTTGGCAGTTGCCGTACTTGGCACTGTAAGCGCCTTTGCACAGGGTGCTGAGACTGAAGTTGCTGGTGAGACTATGCACCAGGTTCTTTTGCAGAAGTTCCTCGAGGGAGGTTGGGGCTGGATGATGCCCATCTTGGTATTCTTGGTACTCGGTTTGGCCGTTTCTATCGAGCGTATCCTTTATCTGACATTCTCTAACATCAACACCAAGAAGTTCATCGCTAAGTTCGAGGAGACTTTGAACAACCAGGGCGTTGAGGCTGCTAAGGATCTTTGCCGTAACACTCGCGGTCCCGTTGCTTCTATCTACTATCAGGGTCTTGATCGTATGGATCAGGGTATGG
>CAYLRH010000167.1:0-3930 GCA_964385905.1 uncultured Alistipes sp. | reverse complement strand
AATAGGCAGACATTTTGCCGCGTCGTATCCATTATGGATTTCGGCGTGGGCTGTCGCTTGTTTTATTCACTATGGTTATTCCTACGACCTGTTCAGTTAAAATAAGTTTCCAGCGCCACGCTTTCTTATTTTTATCTAATCATCATCGAGGTGCGGGTGGTAAAACTAAATTAGGTTATGAAGAAACTTATTCTATTGTTTATTGTTGGTGTTTTTGCTTGTAATTCCTTGTCTGCTCAGATTTTGACAGAAGAAGAAATTGAACTTACTTTTATACAGACATTCGGAGATATTCCCAAGAATGGAAAGGGATGGATGATGTTAGCAGATTCGGTTAAGACTTCTTATCCTCTTGATATAAATAATCAGATAACAACTACGAATGTTATTGAAGTACCTAATAAGACTAAGGATGATATTTTTATTGCAGCGCACGCGTGGTTTACTGCGTCATTCAATGATGGAAAGTCTGTTGTACAAATGGCAGATAAAAATGCTGGAGTGATTTTGGCAAAAGGATTCTTGAGAGGAGTTGGTCACCGAGATGGTTTTTCTAAGTCTGTGACTGTTAGTGCTTATGTGATTATTAGACTGGATATTAGAGATTCAAAGGCGCGATTGATTACAACAATACAAGAGTATGAAATGTTACAAGGAACAGGTGTTGGTTTAGCAGTTATGGGAGCTCTTGGAGGTACTCCAGTAGATAATAGTAAAACGTCATTCTCTATTATGCCACAAGATGGATATCCTTTTGAGTTAAAAGAGAATAAAAACTATAGACGAGAAACATCAATCGGTTATGCATCTTGTATAGCATATAGTTTATTGTTGAAACAAAAACTTGATTCTGCACTTAAACTTGGTATTACAGGTACAGATGGCGATGATTGGTAGTTCCAATAAAAAACAGCAGATTCCGAGAATCTGCTGTTTTTATTTTGATTATGTCATTACGAGAGAGTATTTCGAGAAAGAAATATGAGCGTGGTAATCTTCCTTTGTGAATGGGCAATGTGGCCGTGTAAAGTGTAGATTGCCACGTCGCTACGCTCCTCGCAATGACGCATTTGATTACTTATTCATAATCTCATTCTGGCGGTTGATGCTCTCAACGTGGATAGCCTCCAGCACCGTGCGAACAAACTCCTCGCTCAAGCCCATACGGCGTGTGATGGTGAGCATACGGCGGCAGATATCCTCCCAGCGGTTGCTCTGCAAGATAGCCACATTGTTGGCCTTCTTAATCTCGCCAATCTTATCGCTGGTGTGCATGCGGCGGTTCAAGAGGTCGAAAATCTCGGCATCAATCTGGTCAATCTGGCGGCGGCAGATGTTGAGCTCGTCGTTGAACTCGGGGTCGTCGGCCGACTTTGAGCGCCACATAATATTATCCAACATTGTGATGCAGTCCTGCGGCGTAACCTGCTGAGAAGCATCGCTCCACGCCTTGTCGGGCGTGATGTGACTCTCAATCATCATACCATCGAAGCAGAGGTCGGCAGCCTGCTGCGCAATGCCCTGCAACAAGGGACGGCATCCGCAGATGTGCGACGGGTCGCAAATCATCATCATATTGGGGAAGCGGCTGCGCATCTCGAAAATCATGTGCCACATAGGCGGGTTGCGATACTTGCTATCGCCAAAGTATGCGAAGCCTCGGTGGATAAGGCCGATATTCTCCTCGGGCACACCCTCATTCTTGAGGCGATTCACCGCGCCGGCCCACAAGCCGATGTCGGGTGTCATAGGGTTCTTAATCAGTACGGTGACATCCTTGTTGTCGTGCAACGCCTCGGCAATCTCCTGAACTGCAAACGGAGAGACTGTAGTGCGGGCGCCAATCCACAGAATATCAACGTTATACTTGAGGGCAAACTGCACGTGTGCGCGATTTGCCACCTCGACAGCTATGGGCAGTCCCGTAGCCTCCTTTACTTCGCAGAGCCACTCCAGGGCGGGCTCGCCAATACCTTCAAAAGTGCCAGGATTTGTGCGGGGCTTCCATACTCCGGCACGAATCACATCAACCTTGCCCGAACGGGCCAGCTGCATTGCTGTTTCGATAGTCTGCTCGCGAGTTTCCGCACTGCACGGGCCGGCTATGATTAGGGGGCGCTTGGCCCCAAGAACAAATTTTCCCATCTTTCCTAACAATTTTTTACCTATGTGGCCGATGCCTGTGGCGTGGCCACGTGTAAAGTTATTTCAAAATATTTCTTATCTTATTTGCCTTCTGCATCGCCTCGATTAACCCCTCGCGGTCATCGCGCTCAAGCATACGGCGCAGAATCTGCAACTGGTGGATATGCTCACGCAGAACATCCAGCACGTTGTACTTGTTCTCCAAGAATATGGGTGCCCACGTCTGTGGCAAACTCTTGGCCAGACGTACCGTACTCTCGAAACCTCCACCCGCCAAGTCGAAGATATGCTCCTCCTCGCGCTCCTTCTCCAACACCGTGAGTGCCAGTGCAAACGATGTGATGTGCGAGATGTGCGACACGTAGGCGCAGTGCATATCCTGCTCCTCGGCCGACATATACTTTATGGGCATTCCCAGTGTTTTGTATATATGCTCGATCTTCTCCACGGCATCGTTGTCCGAGAGGTGACGGTCACAGATAACTACCGTACGACCTTTGAATGCGCCATGCTCGGCAGCCTCAGGACCGCTGTTCTCTGTACCCCACATCGGGTGCGTGGCTACCAGTCGACCGCGGTGCGGGTGCATCATCGTAACCTCGCACAGCTCCTGCTTCGTTGAGCCCATATCCATTAGAATCTGGTCGGGGCGTATGCGGTTAAGAATCTTTGTCGCCAACACGGGTAGCGTATCGACAGGTGTGGCCAGCACGATAAGGTCGCTCTCGTCGAGAGCCTCATCAAGTGTTACAATGGCATCCACCAAGGAGAGCTCGAGGGCACGCTGAGCACTCTTCTCTGAGTGCTCAATGCCCGTAACTCGCTCGCAGAGCGCATTATCTTTAAGGCTCAAAGCAAATGAGCCTCCGATAAGTCCTAAGCCTATGATGGTTGCTTTCATCGTTAATCCTATTTGTTAAAGCGTGCCTTAACTCGCTCGGCAGCCTCAGCCAAACGCTCGGCAGGCATACAGAGTGAGATGCGGATATACTTTGTACCCTCCGAGCCGAAGATACCACCCGGTGTTACGAATACGTCGCACTCATCAAGTACCTTATCCGAGAATGCGAAGCAGTCGCCATCGAAATCCTTCGGCATGGCAGCCCATACGAACAGACCTGCCTGGCCCTTAACGTAGTCGCAGCCAAGTGCGTCGAGCAATGCGTAGCCGTGAGCCTCACGCTCGTAGTAAGTCTTGTTCAACTCGTCAAACCACTCGTTGCCCAGAGCCAGAGCCTCGGCAGCAGCAGCCTGCACGGGGTAGAACATACCAGAATCCATATTTGACTTGAAGCGCAGGATGTCGCTGATGATGTCGGCACGACCTGCCACAACACCTACTCGCCAGCCTGCCATAGAGTGGCCCTTACTTGTTGAGTTCATCTCGATAGCAACATCCTTTGCGCCCTCGATGTTGAGGATACTCAACTGGAGGTTGTTACGCACGAAGCTGTAAGGATTGTCGTGAACGAGAAGAATATTGTGCTTGCCTGCAAAGGCAACCAACTTCTCGAACAACTCCACTGTGGGGTGTGTACCCGTAGGCATATTGGGGTAGTTGACGAACATCAACTTCACGCCGCTCAAATCCTGCTTCTCAATCTCCTCGAAGTCGGGATAGAAACCATTGGCAGCGTTCAGGCGATACTCCATGACCTCGCCTCCAGCCAATGTAACGGCTGCACGGTAAGTGGGGTAGCCGGGGTTAGGCACCAACACCTTGTCACCCTCATCGAGGAACGCCATGCAGATGTGCATGATACCCTCCTTCGAGCCGAGCAAAGG
>CAYLRH010000166.1:0-4031 GCA_964385905.1 uncultured Alistipes sp. | reverse complement strand
GCATTGCGCCTTCTTAAAAATGAGAAATTTGCTTAAAATAATCTTCAAAATCATCTCGAACTAATTTATAGAACCTACCTATAATCAAATTATCATTTCACAAAGTTATGATTTTCATCCGAAAATATTAACTTTGTATAGAATAATTTTTTCGATATGCGACTGTTTATGATTTTATTGACGGCATTTATCATCTTTGGGGTGATGCCGTCAGAGGCTGGAAATATCGTTCCCGCACCACGCGAGTATGAAAAAAGGGGCGGAGTCTTTACCATACTAACAACAACTAAGATTACACACTACCCGGGACTCCGCTCCTCGGCTGAATACTTGTCGGAATATCTCCCGCTCGAGATTCGCGAGTATAACGCAGCTTCTGCGGGCGATATTGTGATTAGAGTGAATAAAAATTTATCCCCCGAAGAGTATATTCTCGATATAGGCGAAAAGATGGTTCTTTTGGAGGGTGGAAGTGCCGCGGGAGTGCATAATGCCATTGAGACTTTGTTGCAGAGTCTGCCTGCTACGGTCTATTCGAGAGAGGCCAAACTGCCGATGATGGTTGGCGGGTGTCGCATAGCGGATGCTCCAAAATTTGCCTATCGAGGCTTTATGCTCGACGTGTGTCGCACATGGATGGATGTGGGGCAGGTGAAGAAGTTTATATCGAATCTTGCGCACCATAAAATCAATAAGTTACACATTCATCTTTCAGACGATGAGGGTTGGCGTGTGGAGATAAAATCGCATCCCGAATTGGCCGAGGTGGGAGGCTTTCGAGGTGTTGACTCGCCTGTTGCGGCACGCTATGGCCGTTGGGATGAACGTTATGGAGGCTACTTTACGCACGAGGATATTCGTGAGTTGGTGGAGTATGCCGCCAAGCGAAATATTGAGATTATTCCCGAAATTGACCTGCCGGGCCATAGCCATAATTTGGCGCGTGTAAGGCCCGATATTCTCTGTAACTACACCCCCGGCCTGAAGGCTTCGGATGGATATGATACGCGTAGCGTGATGTGTGCTGCAAAGGAGTCTAACTATGCCCTGTTGGATGATGTTTTCCGCGAATTGGCGGAGTTGTTCCCCTCGCAATATATCCATATCGGTGGTGATGAGGTGAATACGGCGCAGTGGATGCGTTGTCCCGATTGCAAGGCGTTGATGGCGCGTGAAGGGTTGGCCAGTGGCGAGGAGTTGCAGGCCTATTTTATGAATCGCGTGGCGAAAATAGTAGAAAAATATGGTAAGAAGCCATGTGTTTGGAACGAGGCTGCAGCCTCGGGAGAGCTGACCAAAGAGGCTATGGTATATGGCTGGAAGGATGTCAAGGCGTGCCAGTCGGCAACATCGTTGGGTTATAAAACCGTTGTTATGCCGGGTGCGTACTTCTACTACGATATGCGCCAGACTCCACGCGAGGAGGGACACGATTGGGCTGCGATATTCGATGCGAAGAAGCCTCTGTCGTTCAGCTTTTCGGAGTTTACAGCCGAGCAGATGAAAAATGTTGTGGGCGTGCAGGCTGCATTCTTTAGTGAGGCATATATCTCGCGTCTGCATTACGACTACGATTTTATCTATTACCAGACCTATCCGCGTATATGTGCCTTGAGTGAGGTGGCATGGCGTGGCGAAGGCGGTGCGTGGGAGGAGTTTTATGCTCGCCTGACAGATGGCCATTATAGCCGCATGGTGGCAATGGGTATAGATTTTCGTATGTTCCCGCCCAAGGTGACGTACAAAGATGGCGTGTTAACGGTCACGACTGATGACCGCTCGCATATATATTATAATATAGTCGGGGAGCAGGGAGAGCATCGCTATACCTCTCCAATTAAGACCGACAAACCACAGCGTTATGCCTTTTACAGCCGTATGGGTGGTGCGCGTAGCCCCGAAGCTGGAGTCAAGGGGCGTTGGCGTATGTTGCAGCCGAAGGTGAAGATTACCTCTTCGATTGACGAGAACGAACGTTTCCCCTATACAAATGCCGAGGGATATGGTCGTATTGCTCGCACGTCGCGAGTAGGTCGTAATGGCGACTGGATTCTATATAGTTTCGAGGAGCCCGTGAAGTGTCGTCGTATGGAGGTACGTACGGGTAATCTGCAGCTGCCACGCTTTATATTCAATGGCGGTTACATGGAGGTAAGCTACGATGGCAAGAGTTTTACTCGTGTGTGTGACCTCGATTGTGGAGGTGGGGCTATTGATAATCCCTCGAAACCCATCAAGGCCGTGCGTGTAGTGTGTACGGTCGATGGTAATGGAGCTGACTTCGTTACGGTGCAGTCGCCGATGGTTTTCCCAATACTTTAATTTTATGCCGAATAAAAGAAACTACATAGAGATTGAGTGTTGCGATGAGCTGCGAACGCTTGTCGCCAAGCAGCGAATGTTAAGACATTGTGCCTTTCAATCGATTGACTTCTCGGTTGTTGAGGAGGCTGCGGAGTGCGATTTTACCGATTGTATCTTTTTGGGGTGTCGTATTCCAGAGAGTATGCGTAAGCGCGTGGATGATAATTGCTATATCCTGCCTTCAATGCCTAAGCCGTTTAATATCTTCCCCGCGCAGTTGTATTCGGCCGACACGCTCTATCAAGGCTATAATCCCGCACATGAAGATACATTTATGTCGTGCTACGATAGTCGTGTATATGCCCACTACATAGCTTTGGGCAAGCAGTCGTCTGATATTGGCGAAACGTTGGCTCGCTCACTACACGACCACTCCATAAGCGATGCTCTGCATGATATGCTCAGAGAGTACGACGAACGTGCCGTAGTGGCTGTTATGGGAGGTCATGCGTTGTCGCGCAGAGATGGAATGTATGCAACGGTTGCAAGGTTGAGCAAAACGCTTACAGAGCAGGGAAAACTGATGGTTAGCGGTGGAGGTCCTGGGGCAATGGAGGCTACGCATCTTGGTGCGTGGATGGCAGGACGTGCAGATGAGGAGTTGCAGAGTGCTATCGAGATGTTATCCTACGCTCCGAAGTTTGAGGATGCGGGGTGGCTCTCGTCAGCATTTGAGGTTATGGCTCGCTATCCGCGTGATGAAAAATATCGTAGCATAGGCGTGCCGACGTGGTTCTATGGTCATGAGCCTGCAACACCCTTTGCCAGCCATATTGCAAAATACTTTGATAATAGTATCCGCGAAGATGGCCTGCTGGCTATTGCTAAGGGTGGCGTTATATATTCACCCGGAAGTGCAGGTACAATGCAGGAGGTATTTCAGGATGCAGCGCAAAACCATTATAAGACTTTCGGCTTCTCGTCGCCAATGGTGTTCCTCGGTCGTGAATATTGGACGCAGACAATACCCATTTATCCTCTTTTAGAGAAATTGCAATCGGAAGGACGGTATAAGAATCTTATTTTATCTCTGGCCGACACGGCCGAGCAGGCTGCAAATGATATTCTCTCTACATTATAGTTTTTATTCATTGACAGCTTTTTGTTGAGTAATAAACAAAAAAATAACCTGCCTAACATTTGTTGTTAGGCAGGTTAATCTTTATTTAGATTGGGATTACTCCTCCATCAAAAGCTCCAACATCTTGATTGAAGACTTGGCGATAGGAGTACCGGGGCCGAAGATAGCGGCTGCGCCATCCTGATACAGCTCGTCGTAATCTTGTGCGGGGATAACACCACCTACAACAACGATGATGTCCTCACGACCCAACTTCTTCAACTCAGCGATAATCTGAGGAACCAAAGTGAGGTGACCTGCAGCCAATGAAGATACACCTACGATGTGTACGTCATTCTCCACAGCCTGCTTAGCAGCCTCCTCGGGAGTCTGGAACAAGGGACCCATATCCACGTCGAAACCAACGTCAGCGTAACCTGTTGCTACAACCTTAGCACCACGGTCGTGACCATCCTGACCCAACTTTGCAATCATGATACGGGGCTGACGACCCTCCTTCTTTGCGAACTCGGCGCACATAGCCTTCGCCTGCTCGAAATCTGCATCCTGCTTCATACCTGATGAATATACTCCAGAAATTGAACGA
>CAYLRH010000165.1:0-4039 GCA_964385905.1 uncultured Alistipes sp. | reverse complement strand
AGATTGTAAATGTTGTATCTACAAGCGCACTTGAGATTAAGAGCATTGAGGAGAACGTCGTAACATTCTCAATCGATTATACTCCCTCACGTACGGGTAGCTTCGATGTTGCTCTTCGTGTATATCCGAAGAACGACCGCTTGCCCCACCGTATGGACTTCGCATTGGTTAAGTGGGCATAATCTCAGAATACGATATGGTAGTTGGGCGGCGTAAATCGGCCCAACTATCTATTTCGTTATAATTTTCGACCATTGCGAGGAATTGTAGTGAAAAATTTGGATAATTCCCGAATTTTTTATTAATTTTACGATAGATAAATAATTTTTCAAAAACAATAATATGTCGGCACTAACATTTGACAAGAGTGAATTGGGTAACTTGGAGTATTCGCTTCAGCGTGAGATGCTCGCTACCGACCGTAAGGGCGGTTATATGAGCACCACCATCGTTTGTTGCAATACGCGTAAGTACCACGGCTTGATGGTGGCCCCGATTGATGAGACTGATGAGGCATACGTTTTGCTTTCATCACTCGACGAGACGATCATTCAGCACGATCAATCGTTTAATCTGGCCCTGCATCGTTATAAGGGTGTTTATGAGCCTCGAGGCCATAAGTACATCACTGATTTCGAGTACACACCCACACCTACCATCACATACCGTGTTGGTGGTGTAATCCTGCGTAAGGAGTTGCTGTGGATTCACAAGCGTACCCAGCTTATGATTCGCTATACACTTGTCGATGCCCACTCGGATACTACTCTGCGTCTGCGTCCCTTCTTGGCCTTCCGTAACAAGCACTCGCTCTCGAAGGCAAATGTGGAGGCAAACGGTCGTTCATATCCTATTCAGGGTGGTGTTAAGTGCAAGCTCTATGAGGGTTACCCATGGCTCTACCTTCAGACCAATAAGGCTGATGCCGAGTTCGTTGCGGCTCCCGATTGGTACTACGGTTTCGAGTATCCTGAGGAGATCAAGCGTGGCTATGACGGTTACGAGGATCTTATGACTACGGGTTATTTCGAGATGAAGATTAAGAAGGGCGAGAGCATTATCTTCTCGGCTGCTACCGATGAGATGGCTTCAGGTGAGACAATCTCACAGATTTATGAGGCTTCTATCGCACGCCGTACCCACAAGATTGACTTCCTGAGCTGTCTGCATCACTCTGCACGTCAGTTCGTTGTACGTCGTCCGGGTGGCCGCACCGAGATGATTGCGGGTTATCCGTGGTATGGTACCGTAGGTCGCGATACGTTGATTTCGTTGCCGGGTATCGTTCTGGAGCAGAATTATAAGGAGGACTGCATGGACGTTCTCGACACTATGGTGTCGCAGATGCAGGACGGCAACTTTGCTGGCTCAGCTTCAGCATGGGTTGCGGCCGATGCACCGTTGTGGTTCTTCTGGACATTGCAGAATCTTGAGAAGCATATCACCGCAAAGAAGCTGTGGGAGCGTTATGGCGAGGCTATGAAGGCTGTGCTGGAGGCTTACCGTCGCGGCTTCGGCGAGAAGGTTAAGCTGCACGACAACGGCCTTGTGTGGGCTGCTGCCGATGGTGAGTGCCTCACTTGGATGGATACCAAGGTGGATGGCAAGCCCGTGGCACAGCGTGCAGGTTATGCTGTCGAGATTCAGGCTTTGTGGTACAATGCCGTAAGTTATACTTTGGCATTGGCCCGCAAGTATAAGGATAAGGCTTTTGTTGAGGCGTGGGCTGAGGAGCCAGCTAAGACTAAAAAGTCTTTTGTTGAGAAGTTCTGGCTTAGCGAGGGCTATTTGGCAGACTATGTGAATGACTACGAGACTAACGATTTCCGTCGTTCAAATATGCTCGTGGCATGTGCATTGGATTATAAGATGCTCGACGATGAGCAGACAATGGATGTGCTTGGTGTAGTACGTCAGCACCTTCTTACCAAGCGTGGTATCCGCTCGCTCTCTCCGCGCAATCCCTTCTACGAGCCATCATATGCCGAGGATCAGCGTTCGCAGGATCTGGCCAGCTACAATGGCGCTATCTGGGTATGGCCTCTGATGTTCTATGTTAAGACTTGCTTCGCTATTGGTGGTGAGCGTTTCTTGCCCGATGCAGAGGAGTTGTTGGCAGGTTTCGACGAGGAGATTCAGACTGCATGTATCGGCTCAATCAGCGAGTGTTTCGAGGGAGATCCCCCGTTCAAGGCTCACGGTTGTCTGTCACAGGCTACCAGCGTTGGCGGTTTGCTCTATATCAGTTCGCTCATTGAGCAGTGGCGTAAGCCGGCTGCTGAGCCCAAGAAGAGCAGCGCAAAGAAGTGCGCAACAAAGAAGAGCGCTGACAAGAAGGTTGCAGAGGCTCAGGTTGTAGCCGAGGCCGAGGCTCCCAAGAAGAAGTGTGTACGCAAGAAAAAATAGATAAAACGATAATAGGATGAGAGTATTAATGTTTGGTTGGGAGTTCCCGCCTCATATTGCCGGAGGCTTGGGTACGGCATGCTACGGCATGACCCGAGGTCTGGCGCGTAACGATGTGGAGGTCATCTTTGTGATGCCTCGTGCTTCGGGCGACGAGGACGAACGTTTCGTAAAGGTCGTTAATGCAAGTGATATCGAGGCACGTTATTGTGACTCGAAGATCGAGGGCGCTGACGATATCATGCGTAAGATTTCGTTCATTCACATCGACTCGAATATGGTTCCCTATATCTCTCCCGAGGAGTTTGAGACCTACCGCGAGGGTTACGAGCGCACAGGTAAGAAGTTCTGGGAGCGTGAGGGTGATAGCTGGACGCAGCGTTACACCTTCTCAGGTAAGTATGGTGCAAACCTTATGGAGGAGGTTGCGCGTTATGCAGTGGTTGCAGCCGAGGTGGCTCGTCAGTTGGAGGGCCAGTTCGATGTTATCCATGCGCACGACTGGCTTACCTACTTTGCCGGTATCGCAGCAAAGCGCGTATCGGGTAAACCTCTGGTAGTGCATATGCACGCCACTTCGTTCGACCGTTCGTCGAGTGATAATATCGATACACGAGTTTACGAGATCGAGCGTGCCGGTATGGCCGCAGCCGATCGTGTTATCGCGGTGTCAAATTTGACTCGTAATATCGTTATCGAGAAGTATAATATCCCCGCAGGGCGTGTTGTAACGGTTCACAACGCTGTTCGTTTTGCTGAGAAGGAGAACGAGGTTCCTGAGCGTGGTGTGGATGACAAGATCATCACATTCTTGGGCCGTATCACCTTCCAAAAGGGTCCCGACTACTTTGTTGAGGCTGCCGCGAAGGTGTTGAAGCGTGTGCCCAATGTGCGTTTCGTGATGGCTGGTTCGGGTGATATGATGAATCACGTTATTCGTCGTGTGGCTCGTCTGGGTATCGCCGACCGTTTCCACTTCACAGGTTTCTTGAAGGGTGACGACGTGCATAAGATGTTCCAGCTCTCGGACGTATATATCATGCCTTCGGTGTCAGAGCCTTTTGGTATCTCTCCGTTGGAGGCTATGCGTGCTAACGTGCCCTCAATCATCTCTAAGCAGAGTGGTGTAGCCGAGGTTTTGGACTATGCCGTTAAGGTTGACTACTGGGACGTAGATGCTATGGCAGACGCCATTTACGGCTTCGTGAAGTATCCTGCCCTGTCGAAGATGTTCGCCGAGAAGGGTCTGGAGGAGGTTACAGGTCTTAAGTGGAACAATGCAGCCGCTAAGATCAAGACCATTTACGAAGATGCTATTAACGAAGTTGCAAAATAATAAAAACACAATATAATGAAAACTGTTTGCTTATATTTTCAGGTGCATCAGCCGTGGCGTTTGAAGGTTTACCGCTTCTTCAATATCGGTAAGGACCACAACTACCTCGACGATTTTACCAATCGCGCCATCATGCAGAAGGTTGCACGCCAGTGCTATCTGCCTATGAATGCGTTGCTGTTGAAGCTTATCAAGGAGAACACGGGCGCTTTCAAGTGCTCATTCTCAATCACTGGCTCTGCTGTTGAGCAGTTCCGCGCATACGCTCCCGAGGTGTTGGATTCATTCCGCGCTTTG
>CAYLRH010000164.1:0-4045 GCA_964385905.1 uncultured Alistipes sp. | reverse complement strand
AGAGCCAACCAAGCCACCGAAATTGTATAAATTGAGCTATTTTGAGGCTGGTCGATGGCCGAGAAAGCGCAGCATACTAAACGTATGTGAGCTTTTGAGGGCAAGCCAGACGCCAAAAGAGCCAATTTATACAATTTCGGCAACCACGAAGTTACTGCCGCCAATAAATATCATATCCAGCTCGGTGGCTATCTCACGGGCACGAGAGAGTGCGCAAGAGACGGTGGGACACATCTCCCCTTCAAGGCCAAAAGAGGTCGCCTTGGCAGCGAGAACATCTGCCGGCAGAGAGCGAGGCGATGAGGCCTGAGTGAAGATATAGTAGGCGTTGCGTGGCAGGAGCGGAAGGATATCGTCGATATTCTTCTCCTTGGCAAATCCGATGACACATATCTGTCGCTCATAACACTCGGCAAGGCGTTGCAGTTCGTTGGCTACATACTTGATACCATGCGCATTATGGCCTGTGTCACAAACCGTATATGGCTTCTCGGCAAGGCGCTGCCAGCGTCCCGCCAACGAGGTTGTAACCGCCACCTCGGCCATACCCTCAACGAAGGCTCGGCGGGGGATTGTTATCTGGGTGTGAGTGTCGAGATAGTCGGCTGCAGCCGCAGCTGTAACCACATTACGATATTGGTAGTCGCCCACAAGGTCCATCTTAATGTCAAAACGGTGTGCATCGCGCTTACGATTCAGCACCACATGCTGCCAATCTCTCTCACGCTGACACTCCGCCACCTCAAACTCCTGCTGGGCATATATCACGCGTGAGCCGAGGGCTGCGGCACGCCCATCGAAGACGTGGTTGTATTGCTCATCTGCCTCGCCCAAAACAAGAGGCACAGTAGGCTTTATGATACCCGCCTTCTCGAAGGCAACCTTCTCGATAGTATCGCCCAGCAAGTCGGTGTGTTCCAGACCGATATTAGTCACCACGCTCACCTCGGGAGTGATGATGTTCGTGGCATCCAACCGACCACCCAAACCCGTCTCGATAACGGCTATCTCCACGTCGCTCGCAGCAAAGAAGTCGAAGGCCATGGCCGTTGTCATCTCGAAGAACGAGAGGTCCTGCTCACGCATCTTGTCCCTATGGCGTGCAACAAAATCGACCACCCCACGCTCGGAAATCATCTTGCCATCGACACGCATACGCTCGCGGAAATCGCGCAGGTGCGGCGAGGTGAACAATCCCACACGATAGCCCGCGTGCTGCAACACCGAGGCTAACATATGTGACACCGAGCCTTTGCCGTTGGTGCCGGCAACATGGATTGTCTGGTAGTTACACTGCGGGTTGCCGAGGTAGTGACAAAAATCCCGCACACGCTCCAGTCCGGGCTTATAGGCGTCGGCTCCCACCTGCTGAAATGAGGGTGTCGTGGAGAAGAGGTATTCGATGGTTTGAGAGTAGTTCATTATGCTAAATGGTTTTTACGTCGTATGCGGTATGCAGAGAAATACATCATGCCCAAGAATGTAAGCAACAGGCCCATGCGGCCCAGCCAGTCGCCATAGATGACATAGGCAGTGCGGCGGTCGGAAACCTCAACATTGGCACTCAACACGCCACGCTCGTCCCAATCAAGACGCTGCTCCACGTCGCCACGCGAAGAGATAAATCCCGACACGCCCGTATTGGCGCTACGTGCTACGGCACGGCGTGTCTCGATGGCACGCAGACGACAGAAGTCGAAGAGTCGTTTATGGCCGGGTGTATTGCCCCACCAGCCGTCGTTTGACATGACGAGCATCACATCGGCTCCCTCGCGTACAAAGCGGGCAAACCACTCGCCATAAAGGCCCTCATAACAGATGGCAGGGCCCGCCTTAACACCATCTTTAAGGAAGACCGTAGCCTTGTCGCTACGCCCCAGCTGGCCCGTGATACCACCCAAGTTGATTAGCTCACTCAAGCTCGTAAACCACCACGGCATGGTCTCCACACCTATGACAAGGCGCATCTTATGGTGGATATTCTCCTTGCCATCGCCGCCGATAGCCACCGACGAGTTGAAAATGTCGTAGTATCCACGCCCGCTATTGCGAGCCGTATCGGAGGGTTTCTCGCCCTTCTTGTATTGCTTCATGGTCGATGCTCCCACCGCAACCATAGACTGCGGGCGGTGCTGCATAAGTGTATTGTTGATTATCTGCACCGCAATATCCGACTGCGGAGCATCATCGTTCACCAGCTCTGGCAGAGCCGTTTCGGGCAGGACCATTATCTTTGTGTCGGCAGGCGTCTGCGAAATAAGGTCAACAATATTCTGCATCTGCTTTGATGCCGTATTGTTAAATTTCTCCTCATAGCAATCCACATTAGGTTGCAGAACGGAAATCTTAACCTGCTCAGTCTGTGGCTTGTAGCTCCAATAAATCACCAGTGACACCACAACGGGCAATACAGCCGCCGCCACGGCACGCACCTTCGACCAGCGGCTACGAAGTTTCAGGGCCTCGAAGATAGCTATGTTGCTCAACAGCACCCACAGCGAGCCGCCCAGCACACCCGTAAATTCATACCACTGCACCGCCCACGTAGAGCCCGAAAATCCGTTACCCATAGCCAGCCACGGGAACGAGAGCACATCGGTGTGGATATAGAGATACTCCGTTGCCAGCCACGCCGCAACCAGAATGGTGTAGGCAACCGATTTGGGGGCACGCTTCGACACATAGTGGTAGAGCATGAAGGCGACCATATTCCAGAACGTCGAGATGATGGTTGCCGCAATGGGTCCGATGGGTGTTGCAATCCATACCCACCACACCGTAGCCACATTCCACAATGCAAAGGTCAACGCCGCCCAGCCGGCCATACGCCACCAGTCGCGTGCAGAATCGGAGTATTTATCGCTGATATATAGCAGTGGAACAAGTGCCACAAGAAGTGTAAAACCACTCGCACCCAGCCATCCCAACGACAGGAGAAGAACCGAGGCGATGATATATAGTAGTTTTCGTTGCATAAAGTATAATATTTCTGCAAATATACTTAAACCCTCGCGGAGTACAAAATTTAATTTTGCGATTCACAAAACACTTTTCTATATTTGTAAAGCAAAACCATATTTGTAGCTAAAACGCATCCTAATTATGAGCCATTCACAAGAAAATTACGTTGTCGGCATCGGCGAGGCATTGTGGGATATGCTTCCTGAAGGTCGCAAGATTGGTGGCGCACCCGCCAACTTCACATACCATGTTTCACAGTTCGGACTCGACGCTGTGGCCGTAAGTGCCGTAGGCGACGATGAGTTAGGTCGTGAGATACGACAGACATTCGAGCAGAAGGATTTGCAGACCGCAATTGCTACGGTTGACTACCCCACCGGCACCGTAGAGGTGACACTCGATGAGAAGGGTATTCCGCAGTACGACATCTGCGAGGGCGTGGCGTGGGACAACATTCCCTTCACCGAGGAGCTGAAGACATTGGCTCAAAACACCATAGCCGTATGCTACGGCACGCTGGCGCAGCGCAACACAACATCGCGTCAGACAATCGAGGCTTTTATCGCCGCAATGCCCGCCGATGGAATAAAGATTTGCGACATCAATCTGCGCGGAACATTCTACTCGAAGGAGGTTATAGAGTCGTCGATGCGCGCCTGCGACATATTGAAAATCAACGATGAAGAGATTGTAGAGGTGTGTCGTCTGCTCGGCGCAGAGTTCCCCACACAGCGCATGTCGGCATTGAATCTCATGTCGCGATATGAGATTGACATGCTGATTCTCACCTGCGGCACCGAGGGTAGCTACATCTTCTGCATGGACGGCACCGAGTCATTCCTGCCCACGCCGAAGGTCAAGGTGGCCGACACGGTGGGTGCTGGCGACTCGTTTACGGGTGCATTTATCGCCGCCCTGCTCTGTGGCAAGGATGTGAAGAAGGCACACGCATTGGCTGTGGAGGTGTCGGCATACGTCTGCACGCAGAATGGAGCGATGCCTGAACTACCCGAAAAAATCATAGATAAATTATAGAGATGAAACGACTTTTATATATTATCATTTTGACACTTACGATGACAAG
>CAYLRH010000163.1:0-4065 GCA_964385905.1 uncultured Alistipes sp. | reverse complement strand
AATATTTTAGAGCATATTTATAAATTATAATTTGTATTTTTGCGCCCATAACCAGATTTTTATGAAACGTTTTTCACTTTATATATTCGCGACAATCGCCCTGCTTTGCGTCTCTGCAATCCACGCCACGGCAGCGACAAAGCCACGTTTGGTGGTGAACATCGTCGTAAGCTCGATGCGTGCAGATGATTTGGAGCGCTATGCAAAGAACTTTTCGAGTACGGGCTTCCGTCGCTTAACCGATAACGGTCAGTGGTTTACAAACGCATCCTACGACTACATGCAGACCACAACACCTGTATCGTTGGCCACACTCGCAACAGGAGCTATGCCCTCGACACATGGAGTCATAGCCGACCGTTGGTTCGACTATGTGACAAACAATCAGATAGCACTCATCGACGACAGGAAGGAGCAGAGCGTGAATTATAGCGGAGGCTCAGGCAACTACTCGCCCCGTAACCTTACAGCTCAGACTCTTGCCGATGCCACCATCGAGCACAACGACAAGAGTCGTGTTGCCACAATCGCCATCGAGCCTCTGTCGGCTATTGTCATGGCAGGTCATTCGGGCGATGTATATTGGATGGAAACCCTTCAGTCGGCCTGGACAACGTCGTCATACTATACAAAGGAGTTGCCCCAGTGGATTACCACCTACAACCGCGAGCTGATAAATTTCAACTACATCGACAAGCGCTGGACACCCATGCTCCCCTACGACAACTACCGCAACTCGCAGGTCAACGTCATCGAGGGTATTCAGAGCAAGAACAACAAGCGCATTGACATGATTACAGAGACGGGCCTCAATATCAAGGCTCACGTAAGCGACGACTTCGATAAATTGTGCTTCACTCCCGCCGGCAACAGCGCCACATTGGCATTTGCCAAGCAGCTGGTAGCCAAGAATGAGATGGGACAGGACGATGCGGTTGATATGCTCAATATCGTGCTTGACACGCCGCGTTACATCAGCCATCGCTATGGCCCTGAGTCGGTGGAGTATGAGGATATGCTATACCGTTTGGATAAGGACTTGGGCGATTTCATCACCTTCCTATTGGCTCAGGTGAGAGATCCGCAACAGGTACTCATCACCCTTACATCCGACCACGGAACAAGCCCCTCGTTCAACCCTCCAGGCAAGGAACACGAGCGCTTCAACGTACGTCAGGCCGAGGTTATCACCAACGCCTACATAGGCTCAAAGCATGGCAACGGAGAGTGGATTTTGGGCATCATAGACAACGTTATATACCTGAATCACAACCTTATCGACAGCCGCAGTCTATCGCTTACAGATATGCAGCACGATGTAGCCACATTTGTCATGCAGCTACGTGGCGTATCACACGCCATCACAGCCGAGGCGATGCGCAGCAGCTATTTCGGAACGGGATACGGCCGCAAGATACAAAACGGCTTCTACCCTCGTCGTTCGGGCGACGTTGTAATAAACCTAATGCCCGGCTGGATTGAGGAGCAGGATAAGACGCGCTCATCGTCTGGTTCAATGTATCGTTACGACACCCACGTGCCTCTCATCATCTTCGGCTGCGAGGTTAAGGCTACGCGTCGTGACGAGAGTGTCGATATGAGTTCGCTCGCCACAACACAGGCAACGTTGATGGGTATAACCACCCCGACAGCTGCCGAGGGCGAGAAATTAATGATTTTATACTAAACGAGATATGACAGATAAGATTCAAGAGGATATTATCGAGGAGTTTTCGATATTTGACGAATGGTTAGATAAATACGACTATCTTATCGAGTTGAGCGACACACTCCCTGCCATCGCTGACGAGCATCGTACCGACAACTACGTCATCAAGGGCTGCCAGTCGCGTGTGTGGGTTGATGCTCGCATGGAGGAGGGTAAGGTGTATTATGCCGCCGACAGCGATGCAATCATCACTAAGGGTATCATCGCGCTGTTGATTCGCGTGATGAATGGCCGCACGCCGCAGGAGATTCTCGATATGGAGCTCTATTTTATCGACGCCATAGGTCTGGGTGAAAACCTCTCGCCTACACGCAGTAACGGACTGTTGGCAATGATTAAGCAGATGAAGATGTACGCATTGGCATTCAAGGCCAAAGCATAGATAATAAATAATATGACACCGGAAGAGATTTTGAAAGTGGAGCACGAGATCGTTCTCACGCTGAAGAACATCTACGACCCCGAGATACCCGTTAACATCTACGACCTCGGTCTTATCTACGAGATAGATTTCGACCCCGAGGGCGTGGCAAACATACGCATGACACTCACAGCCCCTAACTGTCCGATGGCCGATATGCTTATCGACGACATCAACACACAGGTGGCAAAGATTGCCGGCGTGAACTCGGTAAATATCATACTCACATTCGAGCCACCCTGGGACAAGAGTATGATGAGCGAGGAGGCATTACTTGAGTTAAACCTCTTGTAATCACCCGCATATCATGGAGGAGATGAAACGACAACTAAACCGTCTGCAAGCCGGAGCCTCGTACTTCGGCTGTGGAGGTTATCTCTCCTCGCGTGGGCGCTTGCAGCAGCTTGAGCTATACACCAAGTTAGGTTTCGAGCGCCTGGAGCGCAAGAACCGCGACATCAACGCCATATACAAGGAGTGTGGCGAGAATTGGCCTCAGACCTTCTACGTCATGCTGCTCCGCACAATGGGCGGCATGGACAACAAGGAGGCATTCACCTCGCTTGCGCACCGCGTAAGCTATGCCATAATACTGCGCGAAAGACAGGTACCGCAAAATATCGAGGCGATGCTCATCGGGGCATCGGGCCTACTGGAGATATATCCCCACGATACGTATATTCTTGACCTGAAGCGCAATTTCGAATATCTTGCAACAAAATACTCCATCTCGCCGATGCGCGCTTCGGATTGGCGACTCACAAAAATTTATCCCAACAACCATCCAATACTGCGCTTGTCGCAGATAGCCAACTTCCTCACTCATACACGCGATATGATGGACCGTATGCTGATGTGTTGTACGGGTGAAGATGTATATAATCTCTTTAGCTGTGAGACTCTACCCTACTGGCTCACACACTACACCCCCGCCAAAACATCTCGCACCGTAGCAAAGCGAATGGGCCGCACCAAAACAGACCTGCTGGCTATCAATCTGGTTGCGCAGATGCAATTTGCCTACTCGGCATACACCGAGAACGAGAAACTACGCACACGCGCCCTATCTCTATTGGAGGACCTCCCCGCCGAGAAGAACTCAATTATCGCGCAATGGAATAGCTATGGGCCACTGGCTCGCACTGCGTTTGACAGTCAGGCTCTGCTGCAACTCTCGTTCGAGTATTGCCGCGACCGATTGTGTGATAGCTGCCCTATCGGCAAGCGTATCCTCAACGCCTACGCATACCCCACAGCAGACGAAATTCCCGACGACGAAGAGTAGTCGTAAAGGGCTCTTTTTAGACATAAGCAGAACAAATCGAGAAATATTGAATCCATTGAGGTATAATATTTTGCCGTTTGCGCAAAATATATTACATTTGTAAGATTAAAATACGCATAAGAAAATAAAACATAATACCATGGATATTTTAAGTAACGTTATTAAACTCTTCTTCGGTTCAAAGGCCGACAAGGATCGTAAGCAGATTGAGCCTTACGTTCGCAAAATCAAGGAGATATACCCTTCGATTGAGAAGCTGTCGAATGATGAGTTGCGTGAGCATAGCGCAGCCTTGATGCGCCGCATTGCCGACTTCATCGCAGCCGATGAGGCCCATATCGTTGAGCAGAAGGAGAAGTTGGAGCATTCAGACATCTCCCTCTCTGAGAAGGAGAAAATCTCAAAGGATATTGAGACCACAACAAAGCGCATTGACGAGAAAATCGAGCAGCAGCTGGATGAGATTCTGCCCGAGGCCTTCGCTATCATGAAGGATACGGCCCGTCGTTTCACCCAGAACGAAACGGTTGTTGTTACAGCCAACGACTTCGACCGCAACTTGGCAGCTCACAAGGACTTCGTCACAATCGAGGACGACAAGGCTATCTACGCCACACACTGGACTGCGGG
>CAYLRH010000162.1:0-4078 GCA_964385905.1 uncultured Alistipes sp. | reverse complement strand
GCAGAGGCTGCTAAGGCTCAGTACCAGCAGCACGATCCCTATACTTTGGAGCACGTTGACTGGGTTAACCACATCCGTAAGGGCACAGCTCACGATGAGGCTACCGCTTGTGCAATCTCTTGCTTGGCAGGTGTAATGGGTCGTGAGGCTGCTTACACAGGTGCTACTGTAACTTGGGATGAGATCAGCGCTTCTAACCTCGACTACATGCCTGAGAAGTTGGAGTTGGGCAAGATGGATATGTCGGAGTATGTTGTTATGGTAACCGGTAAGGCTAAGTAATAACTTTCTCGATAGATTTAATGAGGGTGGGTAGGAGCTAAACAACTCCCTCTCCACCCTTTTTTCTTTGAAAATGCCTATGAGCGTGGAACCTAAGGTGGAGTTTATCGATGATGCGATGTTGGATGATGTGGCTGTTAAGGCACGTCAGGCACCTCGATTGAGGATAAACTATAACTTCCATCGTTCGACGGATGAGCCTGTTAACCGTCTGCTCAATGTTATGAATCGAGGTAGCTATCTGCCCGTACACCGCCACCTCTCACCCGATAGATGTGAGAGTAGCGTGGTCTTGCGTGGTAGGGTGGGCCTTACGATATACGATGATTGTGGCCATGTGGTCGAGCGTCGTGTGGTAGGCCCGGAGTGTGGATGCTATGGGTTCGATATTGAGGCGGGTGTGTGGCACGGCTTGGTAGTGCTGGAGGATGATACCGCGCTTTTTGAAGTTAAGCAAGGACCATATGCTCCTATCACTTCTGAAAATCTCGCTCCGTGGACTCCCGCTGTGGATGATAAGCTGAGTGTGGAGGCATTTGTCAAAGAGTTGGAACAAATTTTTGAACAGGAATAAAACATTTACTATGAATAGAAAAGAATTTTTACAGGCCTCATTGGCTGGCGCTGCTGCCGTAGCTGCTGCCTCTACTCCGCTTGATTTGATGGCTGCTCCCAAGAAGAAGGGTAAGGCCGAGCTTCGCCTTTCGTTCCAGGAGGGTATTGCTCCGGGTAAGAGCCTTGAGGAGAAACTCGACTATATGGAGAACTTGGGTATCGTAGGTTTCGAGCCCGGTGGTGGTAATCTCGCAGCTCGTGTAAATGAGATTAATCAGGCGTTGCGTAACCGTAACATAAAGGTGTCGGCTATCTGCGCTGGTTTCAAGGGTTTCATCTTGGCTGAGGATCCTAAGGTTAAGGCTGAGTTCGACTCTACTATGCGCGATATTATCGCTGCTGCTGGTGAGATTGGCTCAACAGGTGTAATTATGGTGCCCGCATTCAACGGCCAGAAGCCTTGCAAGCCTCACACTCGTGAGACTCGCGAGTACTTGTGCGAGCAGATGCACGAGTTGGGCGAGTACGCTCTCAAGCACAACACAACCGTAATTCTTGAGCCCCTGAACCGTCGCGAGTGCCACTATATGCGTCAGGTTGCCGATGCTGCTGCTATCTGCCGCGATTCAAAGAGTGCAGGTGTGAAGTGTATGGGTGATTTCTGGCATATGCAGGAGGAGACCTCTGACTACGCTGCTTTCTTGGCTGCTGGTCCTGAGTATTTGCAGCACGTACACGTAGCAAGCCGTGGCAATCGTAAGATGCCGGGTGAGGATGGTGTTGTAGATAACTATATCGACGGATTCCGCGCATTGAAGGAGATGAACTATCCTTACTACGTTAGCTTCGAGTGCGGTACAAACGGCAAGCGTGAGGAGACAGTTCCCGCTGCTGTTGAGTTGCTGCGCGCACAGTGGAAGAAGGCATAATTTATGCTGATGAGTGATTGTTAATTAAATATCTATGCTTATGACCTTACAATGGGGTTATAAACGTGCATTTCTGCGTTGTGCTTTGCTCTTTGTAGCGGGCACAACGTTGCAAATGACCTTAGGTGATGTGGATAATTCATTCCTGCGCTACCCGTGGGGTTTAATTATTGCCATCAATTATGTATATCTGCTTGTGCTGATACATTTTCAGCAGGAGCGCTGGCCATGGCTCAAGCGCCTGTCGGACCATTATGCCTGCGTGTCATCACTTGCGGCAATGGTTGTAATGACCATCATCTTTGGCCTTACGCGCCAAGACCCCGCAACCGAGGGTTTCGTAGGGGCAATGGGCTTCTCACGCATGACCTCTTCATGGCCGTTTAATATTCTCCTATTATATTTTACAACCACTACGGGCCTTGCCGTAATGGACGATTTACACCACCTTCGTAAGCGTCGTGTGGCGGCCGTTCTATCGCATCTGGCCGTTTTTGTAGTGCTTGTTGCGGGAATATTCGGTAGTGGTGATAAGTTGCGTGTGAGTGTCAATGCACAACTCGATAAACCTATGCACATGGGTGTGAGCCGAGATGGAAAACCTGTCCAGCTGCCTTTCGCTATCACGCTTAAGGAGTTTACCATGGATGAGTATCCCCCAAAACTCTACATCCTGAATACGGCAACAGAGACCTCGTCACGCGACTTCCTATCGGTTGAGGAGGTAGGTTCAACGATGGTGGTTGATGGTTGGGAGCTTACGGCAATGCAGTATATAGATATGGCGGGCCGTATGCCTGAGCAGAGTGAGTATCGAGAGATGTTGCACGTTGGTGCAGCCCCTGCTGTATTTGTGAAGGCTCGAAATGTACGTAGTGGAGAGCAGGCAGAGGGTTGGGTTAGTTGTGGTAGCTTTATCTTTGAGCCGTCATATCTTTTCCTGACCGAAAATTTGGCTGTGGCTATGCCACGCCGAGAGGCTAAACGTTACTTGTCGCGTGTGGAACTGCTTGACCAAGAGGCAAAAAAGCAGAACTTCGATATCGAGGTAAATCATCCTGCCCGTATTGGCTCATGGCACATATATCAGGTCGGTTATGATACGGCACGTGGTCGCTGGAGTACGACAAGTGTGCTGGAGTGCGTGCGCGATGGTTGGTATTCGGCAGTTCATATCGCTCTGTGGACCATGTTGGCTGCCGGTGTGGTGATGTTTGTAACGGCTGGTGGCCGAAAACGAGGAAAGGAGGATAAACGATGAGTTGGGAACAATTAATATGGTTTGCCGCAGCTGCAACAATATGCTGGCTGACAGGTGCGGTGTTGGCATTTCGTAGCAAACGACAGTGGCCTGCCGCTACGGTATCGCTGGCTGGCTCGTTGATATTCTTCGCATTTATCGTCGGTATGTGGATATCGCTGGAACGTCCCCCCATGCGAACAATGGGTGAAACACGTTTGTGGTATTCGTTCTTTTTGTCGATAGCTGGAGCAGCGGTATTTATTCGATGGAGATATAAATGGATATTGTCGTTCAGTACGATGATGTCGGTGGTGTTTATCTGCATCAACCTATTAAAGCCGGAGATTCATAGTAAATCGCTGATGCCTGCTTTGCAGAGCGTCTGGTTTGTGCCGCATGTTATTGTCTATATGTTCGCCTATGCCATGATGGGAGCGGTGACAATATTTGCTCTATATCTGTGGCTGCGAAAGCGTGAGAGTACAGCTGAGGAGATGGGTGTGTGCGATAACTTGGTGCGTATCGGATGGGCATTTCTTACGCTCGGAATGATTATGGGAGCCCTGTGGGCCAAGCAGGCGTGGGGTGACTATTGGACATGGGACCCGAAGGAGACGTGGGCTGTGGCAACATGGCTGTCGTATCTGTTGTATCTGCATCTGCGACCTCGCCTGAAGGATAATAATATTGCCTATGCATTGCTATGCTTCTCGTTCCTGCTATTGCAGATGTGTTGGTACGGCATAAACTATCTCCCATCAGCCCAGGGCGCAAGTGTGCATGTGTATTAAGAATAATTGTGGTTATTTAGATATTTAAATTTAGCCGATAATAGGCTCTGCTACACGACAAATGGTCTCTGCTATCAGGCGGTGACCATTTTCGTTTGGGTGGATTCCGTCTGAGCAGAAGTATCGCTTGATGTTGATAATCTCTAAGAATGGTGTTGTAATATCAATAATTGGAGTGTATAATTTTCGGGCCATCTTGAATAGCTGTACATTATACATCTCGTGCCAACGACTTATCGACTCGGTTGAGCCGCCCAGCCACTCCATTATATTCCGTT
>CAYLRH010000161.1:0-4139 GCA_964385905.1 uncultured Alistipes sp. | reverse complement strand
CAGATGTTGGGGCATCTCTCTGAAGGAAAGTATGTTATGGCCGTAGCAGGTACGCACGGCAAGACCACCACATCGACTATGATTGCGTGGCTCAATGCCGCTACCGATATGGGCGGTAACGCCTTCTTGGGTGGTATCTCGAAGAATTTTAACGGCAATATGGTTCTCGGCGAGGGTAACCGTCTGGCTGTTGAGGCTGACGAGTTCGACCGCTCGTTCCTGCGCCTGAAACCCGACGTGGCTGTTATCACCTCGGTGGCGGCCGACCACCTCGACATCTATGGCACATTCGAGGCCGTTGTGGAGGCCTTTGGTCAGTTTGCTGCGCTGATTAAGAAGGGTGGCGACCTCGTCATCAAGCAGGGCGTGGATATTCCTCTGCCTGAGGGTATTGACATCTGGCGATATAGCTACGACAACGCCGAGAGCGACTTCTACGCCACAAATATAGCTTTACAGCAGGGCGGTTACTACCGCTTCGATATCGTTACCCCATTCGGTACGCTGAGTAATCTCACGCTCGGTATCCCCGGCTGGGTGAATGTAGAGAATTGCGTGGCAGCGGTGGCCTCTATGGTCTGCGCAGCGCGTAAGCGCGGTGAGGAGTTGAGCGAGGAGAAGTTGCAGGCCGCACTCGAAAGATTTTCGGGAGTGAAGCGCCGCTTTGAGTTCTATGTGAACACTCCCCGTCAGGTGTATATGGACGACTATGCCCACCACCCCGAGGAGCTGGAGGCAACAATCACTTCAGTTAGAAAGATGTTCCCCACGCGCCACCTCACGGCTGTTTTTCAGCCTCACCTATACACCCGTACACGCGACCTCTATCGCGAGTTTGCCGCAGCCTTGTCGCACGCCGACGATGTGGTGCTGGTGCCGATTTATCCCGCACGCGAGCTGCCTATCGAGGGCGTTGGTTCTGAGATGATTGCCGAATTGGTCACCGTTCCGTGCCGTATCTGCGAGCGTGAATGTCTGGCGCAGGATTTGGGTGCCGCAAAGACCGATGTCGTGGTGAGCTTCGGTGCTGGAAATATTGATGCCTACTGCGAGGCAATAGCCGCAGAGTTAGAGAAAAAAGCATAATGCAAAAGACGCTGAGAATAGTAATGATGACCCTGCTGTGGGTCTTTGTCGTGGCTTTCGTGGTATTCTTCCATGGTCGCGCACGCCATCATCGTGCCAATACGGCGGTGCATAGCATGCGCATCTCCATCACCGACTCTTTACGCGATGAGATGCTCGTCACAAGCGATGCTGTCGAGCGCTGGATTGAGCATAGCAAGATACCCACCATCGGTGTCCCCGTCGGCGAAATCGACCTCGCGGGTATCGAACAGTGCATACGTGGCAATGGTTTCATCGACCGCGCCAGCGCCTACGTCACCTATGGTGGCGAGTTGCGCGTGGAGGTGAGCCAGCGTCGTCCGCTGATGCGATTGATGGTCGATGGCTACGACTGCTACGTCACGGCCGAGGGCTTTATCTTCCCCGCCCCGCGTCTGGCTGCCGTCTATGTGCCTATCATTACGGGTAGTTACGTGCCTCCTGTGCCCAAAGGCTTTGTGGGAAATATCAAAGAGTATATCGACAGTCAAGTGGCTCGCTCGCAGGCCATAGCCGATACGTTGCAATATGAGAAGGTGCCCTTGTTTAAGAATACGCAGGATATAGCCGACTCGGTGCGTGCCGTGCGTCGTATGCAGGTCGAGCGCAAGGGCTGGTTAGGCGGTTTCAAGGGTCCGTTTGAGGATTATGCCGAGTACGACGAGCGCGTGGCAGCTAAGCGAGCCGAGAAGGCGCGCCTGCGTCGTAACCTGCGTTATATGGACCGCGAGAACGAGAAAAAGATTGCTGCCGTCACGGCTCGACAGCAGGCCGAGGGCGAGAAGCAAAAAAAGTTGCAGAAAAGGTATGAAGATTTCCTGAAACTCATTAACTTTGTAAAATATATCGAGCAGGACTCATTTTGGCGTGCCGAAATAGTCCAGATTGTGGCCTCTACGATGAGTAGTGGCGACTTGCGTTTGGAGCTAATCCCCCGCACAGGCAACCATACGGTCAGCTTTGGCACGGTGGATGACGTGGAGGATAAGCTCGATAAGTTGCTCTCTTTCTACGAGAACGGCTTACGCAACATCGGCTGGGACAGCTTCCGCAGAATATCGGTTGAGTATCGGGGACAGGTAGTGTGCACCAAGTAGCGCATCAAACGCCCTAACGCACCGTGTGCCCGTGTTTGGTGGGAGTCCTGAGGTCGGACATTGAGCAGAAAAATTAGAAAAACAGTATATCGTGAATAAGAAGAATTATATCGTAGCAGTTGACATCGGTTCATCCGAGGTTGTTGTTGCCGTTGGTTCGTTGGCCGAGGGCGGCGCAGTAAATATCGAGACCATCGTTGCCGAGCATACCGAAGGTATGGTTGCCGGTCTGGTTGATAACAGCCAGATGGTTGCCGATGCCCTTCGTCGCGCACGCGCACGTGCCGAGCAGGAGGCAGGTATCTCTATTGTTGAGGCCTACGTCTCTATTTCGGGCAAGTTTGTTCGCTGTGCCCGCTATACGGACTACGTCTTTGTCAAGGATGCCGAGAATCGTATCTCGCAGCACGACCTTACGGCTCTGCATGAGGAGCGTATGCGTAACGTGAAGGCTGCCGACGGCGAGTCTATCATGGACTTCTTCCCCTTGTGCTATAAGAGCGACGCCGGTGTTGAGATGAAGAACCCGGTGGGCTGTTACAGCAAGCAGCTCTCATCAACCTATAACTTCATCCTCTGCGAGAATATGGCAAAGGACCGCTTGCGCCGCGTCTTTATGGATGTGGGTATCCGCATCAAGGATTTGTATGCTGGTGCTGCCGTTGTGCCTGAGTCGGTTGTTAATAGCGACGAGAAGGAGGAGGGTGTTGCTATCGTTGACATCGGTAGCGGCGTTACCGATGTTGCCATCTACTATGGTGGCGTGTTGTGCTACATCGCCTCTATCCCCATCGGTGGTTCAGCGCTCAATACCGACATCCGTATGTACGACGGTTATATCCCCCCGCGTTTCATTGAGAGCCTGAAGCGTAAGCTCGGCTCGGCCGTTGTGAGCCTTACCCCCGATGAGGTTATTCAGGTTCGCAGCCGCAACCGCAATATCAAGTCTATCCCGCGTCTTAACCTCGCATCGGTTATCGAGGCTCGCATGACCGACATCGCCGAGTATGTGTTGGGTGAGATTCGCGATGCAGGCTATGCCAAGAAACTTGGTGCTGGTATCGTCATCACAGGAGGCGTTGCCGACCTGGCAAATGTTGCCGAGCTCTTCCACCGTGTTACGGGCCACGAGGTGCGTACGGCGTGTGCCGAGATAGGTATCACCACCGAGTCGTTGGAGAAGGCCGCTTCGCCCAACTACACGTTGGCCATCTCGTTGCTGTTGCGTGGTGCGAAGGCCGGTGTATGCCCCGTCGGAGTATATATTCCTCCCGTAGTCCCCAAGAGCGAGGAGCACCCCAAGACGGAGGTTGTGGAGCAGCCTGAGCCTGAGCAGCCTGCGGAGCCTATCAAGGTGGCAGAGAAGGAGGTGAAGCCCGCACAACCTACGCAGCCGGAGCCGCCTCAGGAGCCGAAGCGCAAGGATGGTTGGGACGAGGAGCCTGAGGATGATATTACGGAGGACGACGATATCGAGCCCAAGCGTGGGTTCTTCGGCAAGTGGGGTTGGCTGAAGAAGGCCAAGGACTCATTCTCAGGGGCGTTCAACGAGCCCAACGAGGATATCGACGAAGATGAGAGATGGTAATCGAATAAATGATTGAAAAGATGGAAGATCTGATGAATGAATTATCGATGCCCAAGCAGGCGTCGTCAATTATAACCGTTATTGGTGTCGGAGGTGCTGGTGGTAATGCGCTTAACTATATGTGGCGCATGGGTATCAAGGATGTTAATTTCCTTGCATGTAATACCGATCAGGGCGCTCTGGATAACCTCGACATCCCCGCGGAGAATAAGATTGTCATGGGTCCCGGCTTAGGTGCGGGTAACGACCCCGACCGTGGTCGCGAGTTGGCTATGGAGGCACTTGACGATATACGTCAGCACCTTGAGTCACGCAAGACCAAGATGGTATTCATCGCTGCCGGTATG
>CAYLRH010000160.1:0-4150 GCA_964385905.1 uncultured Alistipes sp. | reverse complement strand
CCACCGCAGGCCAATATGCAATGCCATCGACATTGTAGAGGAACGAGCAGGCGTAGATATGCTTGAACTCCTTAGCAATAGATGTACCCTCGATAATCTCCTTCAAGCCAGAGGAGTTCACATAGTGCAGAAGTCTGATTCCACGCTCGGCAGCGTAGGCATTCATACGCGAAAACCACTCCTCAACACCCTTGTAGTAGCGGATATTGCGACCTGACTCCTGAAACGCCTCACGACGTAGCGACAGGCCCTTACTCTGTGCCTCCTGAATCATACGCGCCATATAGGCCAACACGGGATCGGCATCCTGTGTTTCGGCAAGGACATTAGCATCGTTCCAGAACTCCCTGTTGCTCTTACCCACAGCCGGAATAAAGTCATACTCCTGCATGTTCCCCGGTGCAAGTGTGCCGTCAAAATCGTATATAAGTGCTACGGTGTACTCCATGACGTGATGTATTAAGTTGTAAATTTAACAAATATACGAATTATTTCTATAATGGCCTAACCATAAATAAAAAAAGCGGTTGACTAACATATTTGCCAGCAACCGCCTTCTATAAACCTTAAAGTTGTATAATGTTTACTTACTCTTGATATACTCGTCAATAGCCTTTGCCGCCTTGCGACCTGCACCCATCGCCAAGATTACCGTAGCAGCACCCGTAACGGCATCGCCTCCGGCAAATACGCCCTCACGAGTAGTTGCACCCACCTCATTGGCAACGATACAGCCACGACGATTTGTCTCCAGACCCTTTGTTGTACTCTTGAGCAGAGGATTCGGAGATGTACCCAATGCCATGATAACCACATCGCACTCAACAATAAAGTCAGAGCCCTCCTTAACCACCGGAGAACGGCGACCACTCTCGTCGGGCTCGCCCAACTCCATCTCAACACACCTTAGGCCTGTAACCCAGCCCTTATCATCGCCCAACACACGTGTAGGATTGGTGAGCATCTTAAACTCGATACCCTCCTCCTTGGCATTAAGCACCTCCTCACGACGAGCCGGAAGCTCAGCCTCCGAACGACGATAGATAATTGTTGCCTCGGCACCAAGTCGCTTTGCGGTACGAACAGCATCCATAGCCACATTACCACCACCGACAACAGCCACACGCTTACCCACATAAATCGGGGTGTCATACTGTTCATCGTAGGCACGCATAAGGTTTGAACGTGTCAGGAACTCGTTTGCAGAGACAACACCATTCAGATTCTCGCCCTCAATACCCATAAAACGAGGCAGACCAGCTCCCGAACCGATAAATACAGCCGCAAAACCCTCCTCGTCCATCAATGCATCAATGGTAATGGTACGACCAACGATAACATCTGTCTCGAACTTCACACCCAACTTACGCAGATTGTCAATCTCGCGTGCCACAACCTTCTCCTTGGGCAGACGGAACTCAGGAATACCATATACCAGCACTCCACCCAACTTATGCAGAGCCTCAAATACAGTAACCTCATAACCCATCTTTGCCAAGTCGCTGGCACACGCCAAACCCGAAGGGCCGCTACCTACAACTGCTACCTTCTTTCCGTTGGGGGCAACATTTACACCGCCCTTGCACTCATTTTCAAGGCTCCAGTCGCCAACAAAGCGCTCCAGTTTACCGATAGCCACAGCCTCGCCCTTGATACCTAAAATACAAGAGCCCTCACACTGTGTCTCCTGCGGGCATACACGGCCACAGATACTGGGCAGTGAGCTATCCTCAGCAATAATAGCCGATGCAGAGGCGAAGTCGCCCTCGACAACCTTCTGGATAAATGCCGGAATATTAATATTTACAGGACACGCCGCAACGCATCGTGGATTCTTACAATTCAAACAACGAGTAGCCTCCAGCTGAGCCTCCTCGACATTATAACCATAGCACACCTCTTCAAAATTGGTGGCACGTACTGCGGGCTCCTGCTCGCGCACGCTTACACGTGGAATCTTATTTGCCATAGCCCTTAAAAACAGTTACATTTATGATTATGTTTCTCGCTTGCTTCGCCCTCCTGCTTTCGATACATAGCCTGACGACGCATAGCCTCATCGAAATCTACCTGATGGCCATCAAACTCAGGACCATCTACGCAGGTAAAGAATGTCTTGCCGCCAACACTTACACGACATGCACCACACATACCCGTACCATCCACCATCAATGCGTTGAGTGACACGGTAGTAGGCAGTGAATACTCCTTGGTAGTCAGCGTCACGAACTTCATCATAATCATCGGACCGATAGCCACACACTCGTCGTAGCTCTTGCCCTCATTATCAATCAAATCCTTAATCTTAGCCGTAACCATACCCTTGAAACCGCACGAACCGTCGTCCGTCGCGATATAGAGGTTATCGGCCACCTTCTCCATCTCCTCGGTATAAATCAACATTGAGGCGGTCTTTGCACCGATGATTACATCGGCCTTGCAACCATGCTCATGTAGCCACTTCACCTGCGGATAGACAGGTGCTGTACCTACACCTCCTGCAACAAACAGATAACGACGGCTCTTGAGCTCCTCCTCCGAGAGATGAATAAACTCCGACGGATTACCCAACGGGCCAGCAAAATCTTCGATTGAATCACCCTCGTTCAACGCGCATAACTTGCGGGTTGAAACACCGATGGTCTGTATTACTATGGTTACCGTACCATCCTCCTTATCATAGTCGGCAATGGTCAGAGGCACACGCTCGCCCTGCTCGTCAACGCGAACAATGACAAACTGCCCAGGCAACGCGCTATGCGCCACACGTGGGGCCTCAATGCGCAGCAGATAGATATTATCGGCCAACGCTTTTTTCTCTACGATTTTAAACATAAGCATTTTGAGTCCCGAGAACTCGATTTATATTTTCCTAACTATTCCTAACTTACTAATCAACAACGATGGCCGTCACACGCATCGTCTGCATTGGGCGCGAAGGATCGTTGGTTATAATTCTTAAGCGATCAACCCACACCCCGTGGTTGCAATCTGACGTATCAAGCGTAAGTTTCAGCTCCACACTCCCGCCAGCTTTCACTCTGTTACCAGCCTTTAGCGAGCAACTCAGAGCCTTTGTATTCCACTCAACAGCTCTGATAATCAAATCACTACCGCCATTATTCACAAGGCTCACCGACGCATCTATGCTCGTTTTACCCTGTTTTACCTCGCCAAATTTAATAAATTTTTTTGTTAATTCGCAACTCGGCTGTGATATATCATCTGTTTCACGGTCAAACTTATCTACCGCAACACTATTCATCGTCAGTACGACAGAGGCTTCGCGGCCATTTATGCCTATCCCGAACACATCCTCCAACATACCATATCGGGTACTCTGCATTGGCACATCATACGAAACAACTATTTCGCCCTTTGTCCCCGCCTTCATCACTGCAGGAGCCTCCACTCGCGCCAATCCGCTGCGCTGCTTAGGCAACAAGCTAAAGGCCACGTCGCGTTTTGAGGTATTAATCCACCCTATTCGCTCCGACACACTCTCTCCGCGACCCACATAGGCGAAAGAGTGAAAATTTGCCGACAGACGCACTCCCCCACCCAAATCGAAGGGATATAACTCCTCGACACTCTTCTCACGAGCAATGACATTACCCTCCAACATAAGCGTTATAGGCTTTGTCGAGGCTGAGGTCATCAACGATACCCCTTTCGAGAACTTACCCGGGCGGTTTGTCGGATCAAAGGCTACACGCACCTCTCCCCGTTGCCCCGACAAGACGGGTTTTCGCGAATACGATGGAGTCGTACAACCACAGCCACTCATTGCATCTACAATAACAATAGGCTTGGAAGAGCGATTCTCGAAGACAAAAACATGCTCCACGCTACCCTTCTGCTCGGCAATATCACCAAAATTCCAGGTCGTATGGTCAAACACAAGCGCCTCCTGTGCCCCTGCCCCAAAGGGGAAAAGCACAAAAAAAGCTGCCAAAAGTATATTATAATATAGTATAAACCTCATTTCGGGGACAAAGTTACATTTTTTTTAATATTTTTTTGTTTTTTTCTTGCACAATAAAAAAAAGCGCCTTATATTTGCACTCGCAAAACGAAAGATAAACGTTCTGTAACAAATGCCTGAATAGCTCAGTTGGTTAGAGCACATGACTGTTAATCATGGGGTCCT
>CAYLRH010000159.1:0-4193 GCA_964385905.1 uncultured Alistipes sp. | reverse complement strand
ATGCTCACTACCCCCTCAAAGTAGCGTGTCTACCAATTTCACCACCTGGGCCTCTCCATTTTGGGACGAGTGAACCACTTAAGTTCATCCGTTTCCCCGAAAAGGTGTGCAAATATAGGCACTATTTCGTAATTAGCAAAATTTTTCGAGCTAAATTCAAAAAAATATTATCTATTTAATCAATTTGCACCCCTCAGCACCTATAAAAACACCATCAGCACCAGCTGTGCCAGCAGCACTCGCATAAACATCGAGAGCGGATAGACCGTAGCGTATGCCACCGAGGCGTGGTCGCCGGGGATGGTTTCGTTGGCGTAATTCAAGGCCATGGGGTTGGCCATTGAGCCACACAGCATACCGCACGTCGAGCCGAAATCGACCTTCGCCCAACGCATGGCGGCAAGGCCAACAACCACAACGGGCAAAAGCGTAATCAGAAATCCAAGGCCCACCCACAGCAGTCCCGTAGGGCTCACGGCCGTAGAGAAAAACTCGCCTCCTGAGCTAAGTCCCAAGCAGGCCAGATACAACGACAGGCCGAAGGCTCGCAGCATAAGGTTTGCGCTTCGTGTGGCATAGGTTATAAGGTGCAGGCGCGGGCCGTATGTTCCAATCAGGATTCCCACAACGATAGGTCCTCCCGCCAAACCCAACTTAACGGGAAAGGCAGTTCCGGGCAGACTCAAAGGTACGGCACCCAAGATAAGTCCCAGCACGATACCGATATATATTGATGTAAGGTTTGGCTCCTGCAGCTCCTTCTCGGCATTTCCCAGCACCTTCTCCACCTTCATCACGGCACGCTCGCCACCAACCACCACAACGCAGTCACCCATCTGCAAGCGCAAATCGGGTGTGGCCAGCAACGATACGCCACTACGATATATACGGCTGATATTTATACCGTAGCTATTACGCAGACGTAGTGCCCCCAAACGCTTTCCATTTATCTCTGGGCGGGTGATGATAATCTGGCGCGACACAAGCTGGCGGTCAATAGCATTCCAATCCACATTGTCGCTGTTCCAGTCGATGCTCTCGCGCATACCAATCATCGCCTCCATGGTATCCATATCCTTGCGAGAGGCGACAACCAGCACGCGGTCGCCCTCCTGCAAGCGAGTGTCGTTTGATGGAAGAATTACCTTTCCATCACGCCATAGACGCGAGATGACAAACGGCACGTGTACTAACTCGGCCACATTGTGCAAATCGCGCCCAAAGACTCCGGGATTTTGCACCTGAAGCGTCGCGAGGAATGTGTTGTTCACGTGCTCCTCGTTGGGGCTTGACATATCCTGCTCGCGCACCCACAGGCGACGCATCAGTAGTATGGCGATGATAACGCCCACAACGCCCAACGGATAGGTTACGGCGCAACTCAGGGCGGGAGCCGACGTAGGCTCTCCGAGCTGTGCCAAGGTCTGCTGCGAGGCTCCCAATGCGGGGGTGTTTGTGGTAGCACCGCACAGCACACCCATCATCTCCGAAAGGGGTATGCCAAGTCCGAAGCTGAAGCCCACGGCCATAACGGTACCTATAAGAATCACAGCCAA
Source organism: uncultured Alistipes sp. (assembly GCA_964385905.1). Lineage (GTDB taxonomy): Bacteria > Bacteroidota > Bacteroidia > Bacteroidales > Rikenellaceae > Alistipes. Next base: position 2,637 of record CAYLRH010000159.1, on the reverse strand, counting down.
ACCCAACATATTGAGTTTGACACCTCCCTCGCGAAAGGCACTCATAAAGCCCGGACCCACCTGCACGCCAAGCGAATAGACGAAGAGGACAAGGCCGAAGTTCTCGGCAAAGAGCAACATGCGCTCGTCGATGGTCACACCGGAGTGTCCCGCCACAATGCCGGCAAAAAAGACAAAGGTCACACCTAACGATACGCCCCACACCCTCACTTTGCCGAAGATAAGTCCCACGGCACAGATGAGCGAAATGATGACTACCGCCTGCAACGACGAGTGCGAAAGAAATAGCGATTCAAACATTTTTTCTTATAGCAAAGCTACTCCCGCTATCAAGACTTGCCGAGGCTTGCCGATGCGAGAGTAGCATTTTTCTCAATAAAATTCTTACTTCAAGGTCATCTCATCGAAGAGATATGAAGCACCGCCAATGCGGTCGATAACGAACAGCACGTAGCGAATATCTACCGAGATATTGCGGCAGATGGTGGGGTCAAACTCCATATCGCTCATTGTAGAACGCCATGTGCGGTCGAAGTTGATACCAATCAACTCACCCTTGCCGTTGATTACGGGCGAGCCTGAGTTACCGCCCGATGTGTGGTTTGTAGCGAGGAAGCATACGGGCACCGAGTAGCGGCCATTGATTGTCTGGCCCCAGCGGCCGTAATCCTTGCGGGCGTAGATGTCACGCAGCGACTGCGGAATGTTGTAGTCGTAGATATTGGGGTCATCCTTGGCGATGATACCGTCGATGGTAGATACGGGGTGGTGATACTCCGCATCGGCATACTCATAGCCTGCAACCTTACCGTAAGCTACACGCAACGTGAAATTTGCATCGGGATAGAAGGCACGCTCCTTGTCCCACTCACGCAGAGCCTGCATGTAGGGGCGATACCACTTCTCCACCGAGGGCACGTTGCTCAGGTTGCGATATGAATAGTTGAGAGCATCGTTACGAATGGTGTTGAACATACGTGCAAACTCAACCAACGCATCACCACGTACGTCCGATACGGTGATAGGCTCCTTGCCCAGCAGGCGGCTGCTGCGGAACATTGCATCAACATACTTCTCCACGCCACCATAGTAGTTAATCTGCACTTTCAAGTCGGCAGGCATACGCTCAGGAGCTACACGCTCACAGAACTCCACAACCATACGGCGTGCGATAGCCTGGTCTATGGTCTGATTGTACGACTTGAGGAAGTTCTGGTGAGCCTTCTCCACATCGTATGTCTTACCCTCCTTCTCGGCGCGTGTCACAGCCTGCCACAACGAGCGAGCAAACGTGTAAGCGTCAATGGTTGCGATAGACTCCGAGTAGAGCTCACGCATATAGTATCCGGGAATTACCTCCTCGTAAGCCTTGTGCATCTCATCAAGCAGGTTGGCATACTCGGGCTTCGACTTTGCCCACTCGGCAAATTTTTCCTCATAAGCCTGCTTCTTGGCTACCGTACCCAATCGGTTGAGGCCCATAACCTCGCCCTGCCACTTCTTCCACGCATTAGCAATACCAGCGTGTACGGCAGCATAGGCGATACGCACCTCGGCACTCTTTGCCTGCTCGGCCTCGATAATCTCAAGACGCTGTGTGCGCAGAGCAATCTTCATCGGGTCAGATACCTCGGCAACATACTTCACTGCGTCAGACGTTACATACTCCTGCGTGTTGCCGGGGAAGCCGTAAATCATCGTGAAGTCACCCTCGTCAACACCCTTCGTAGAGATGGTGAAGTGACGCTTGGGCTTGTAGGGCTTATTATCCTTTGAGTAGTCAGCGGGATTGTTGTTCTCGTCGGCATATACGCGGAAAATCGAGAAGTCGCCCGTATGACGCGGCCACACCCAGTTGTCTGTGTCACCACCAAACTTGCCGATTGATGAGGGCGGAGCACCCACGAAGCGTACATCGCGGTAGGTCTGATATACAAACAGGAACTGCTGATTGCCGTAGTACATCTGCTCGATAGAGGCGCGGTAACCCTCGCCCTTCTTCGCCTCGGCAATGATATCCTCAGCCTTCTCGCCTGCGGCAAGACGCTCTGTCACATCCTCCATACGCACCAGAAGACTCACGGTCAAGCCCGGAACGGGAAGCTCCTCGCCCTTTGACATTGCCCAATAGCCATTTGTGAGGTAATCGTGCTCAACCGATGACAGACGCTGGATAGAGCCGTAACCACAGTGGTGGTTGGTAAGCAGAAGTCCCTCGCCAGAGAGAAACTCGCCCGTACATCCGCCACCAAACTGAACAACAGCATCCTTGAGTGACGCCTTGTTGATAGAGTAAATATCCTCGGCCTTCAGACGAAAACCCTTAGCACGCATATCCTTGATGCGTGAGCCGATAAGGCTCGGCAACCACATACCCTCGTCGGCATGTGCCGTAAGGAACGCACAGCACAACAGTGCACTGATGAAAATTTTTTTTATCATAATATAATGTATTTGTTTCTTAATTACAAAAATAGGCAAAAAAGTGAGAAATAAGAGTTTTTCAAGTAAAATAAGTAATAAAATTCGCCCCTGCCAAAATTTTGACAGGGGCGAAATCTCTTAAGTCGATATTAATAATTAATCCACATTACAACAAACCAGATTACGGTCGCCGTAGCCGTTGTCAATCTTGGT
>CAYLRH010000158.1:0-4222 GCA_964385905.1 uncultured Alistipes sp. | reverse complement strand
ACCATAATTGTCGTATATTTTTGTTGTTAATCTTGCTCAACTTACTCGTGCGCGCGCATTATGCGCGTACAATTTGCAAATATAGAAAAAATATATAAAAACAAAAAATCCCACCTCGAAAGAGTGGGATTCATGTTATCTGTTTTGTTGAATTGTCTGTTAGATAATCAGCGACTCGAGATATATAACTGCAATACCTGCCACATAGCCCAGGAAGGCCATCAACGAGATATTCTTCAGATACCACGTGAAGTCAATCTTCTCCAGACCCATAGCCACAACTCCTGCGGCCGAGCCGATAATAAGAATACTACCTCCTACGCCGGCACAGTAGGTCAGAAGCAACCAGAATAGACCGTCGGGTGTAAACATCTGCGTATATGCGGGGTCAATGCTGGCTGCCACGGCTGCCGCATCGGCTGTGGGATACATACCCATACATGCTGCCACCAACGGAACATTATCAATAATTGATGACAATATACCTACAACAGATGCTATGGTGAAGACCTCGTGTACGTTCTTGTCGAGGAAGTTTGCGGCGCTGTTCAGTATGCCTGCGCTCTGTAAGCCAGCCACCGACATCAATATTCCGAGGAAGAAGAGTATGGTAGGCATATCGATGTTTTTCAACACCTTCGAGACGCGGTGTTTGGCCTCCTCCTCCATGCCACGCTTCTTATGGTCGTAGGCCCACTCGGTAAGAATCCACAATACACCTAATGACAACATCATTCCCACGTATGGCGGCAATCCCGTAAGGCTCTTGAAGATAGGTACAAAAATTAATCCAGCCACACCCGTATAGAGTACCGCACGGCTGAAGCGTTTACCAATGCCGTCGGGCAGTGCCGAAGAGTTGTCAATAGGGGGTAGCATGGGCGAGCTGCCACGCAACAATCGGGCTGCCATCATCACCGGGATAACAAGCGATGCCAAGCAGGGCAGAATAAGGAATGTGATGAGCTTCACGGCCGTTACGTTGCCTCGCATCCAGAGCATGATTGTGGTTACATCGCCAATGGGCGACCATGCGCCTCCGCTGTTGGCTGCAATGATTATCACGCCTGCAAATATCCATCGTTCACGTGCGTCGGGAACAATCTTGCGAAGCATCATAATCATGATGATTGTGGTAGTCATGTTGTCCAATACGGCCGACATGATGAATGTGATGAAGGCCAAAATCCACAGCAGAGTTATCTTGTGGCGTGAGGTGATGCGGTCGGTAATGACGCTGAATCCGCCGTGTGTGTCAATCAAATCGACAATAGTCATAGCTCCGATAAGGAATATCAGGGTTTCGCATGTTGAGCCCAAATGTTCCAACAGTGTTGCGCCCGTGTCGGCATCTCCAGAGCATAGTGCGTATATCGACCAGATGGCTCCAAACATAAATAGAGCCGTTGCTGCTTTGTCGATTTTTATCTTGTGCTCAAGGGCTATACAAGCATATCCGAGAGCAAAAATCAATATCATTGTTAATATCATTGTCACTTTTCGTCTTTAAAAAGTTGTAGTAAAAAAGGCTTGCCGCCAAAGAAATAGGAATGGGGAAAATAAAACAGAATAATGCATCATATCATGCATCGGGCGGCAAGCCATGGTTTAGGACTATGCGCCATACGCATATCAACACACTCCGCCCAGTGCGGGCAGAATGTAGTCAACTTATAGATATGATACCGACGACTAAATTATGATGTGCCTCAAGGCATAGACATAGCAGTCTATGGCACGTGTGAAGCAGATTGTGGTATTGTTGTAGATAACAACCATTAAGTGGCTGATGCCAGTGTATTTGCGATATGTGTAGGGATGTAACTTACTGCTGCTCGACGTTGAGGTCTTTGCAGCTGAATTACTCTCTGTTACGCTAATCTGGTTAGCCACGATAGCAACGTTTGTAGGCTGCTCCGAGAAAGCAAAGTCTGATGGGGTGTCTAACGTAGAGCTGTTGAATTGTTGTAAGATACGATAGTGTCTCTCCTGGTCGGAATATTTATGCTCGCCATCTGCTAACGCAAATAGCGAAACAATGTTGCATACCAGCAACACGGATAATATACCCCAAAACTTTTTCATTCTTCCTGCAAAGATAGTAAAAAAAGCCTTAGGATATACTCCCAAGGCCTCTTTTTTCTTGTAAGACTCTGTTTTTACATAAATATCAGCTGCGAAATAATGTAAATCGGCAGCAGGATAATGAGTGAGAATCGAATCATATAACCAAAGAAACTCGGCATATTTATTCCGTTCTGCTCGGCAATGGCCTTTACCATGAAGTTGGGGCCGTTGCCTATGTATGTCATAGCTCCGAAGAATACCGAGCCCAATGCTATCGCACGCAACAGCATAGCGTCAATGCCCGACTCCATTACCGCACCTGCAGCTGTGGGCAAACCCTGTGCCACGGTGTGGAATGCCACGGCCGTGGGCGAATTGTCGAGGAATGCCGAGATAATACCTGAACTATAATAGAACTGCCACGGCTGGGTTAATCCGAGGTTTGCAGCATTGGCGTTGAGGTATATCAGGGCGGGTGTCATCGTGGCAAAAATACCGATAAATAAGTATGCCACCTCGATGATAGGCTCCCACGAGAATTTGTTTTCGATGCGAATCTTCTTTTTTGTTGTAATCCAAGAGAGTAGGGTGATTACCGAAAGTACTATCTCACGTAAGAAGCGTACATACACCGGGGCGTGATGGTCGGCCATTTCGGGGATATACGAGGGGTTTAGGAATGACACCGATAGGATGATTCCTAACAGATATATAACATTAATCAGGCCCGTGATGCGAATAGGCTCTTTCTCTCGTACATCGGCCATGATGTCGACAATCTCCTCCTTGCGGTAGTACACAAATCGGTCAACGAAGAAGTATATAATCAGCAGAATTGTGCCCACGAATAACCATTCAGGCATGAGCTGCATAAACCATGTGAACTCGGCACCACGCAAATAAAGAAGGAATAATGGGGGATCACCCAACGGAGTCAGCACGCCACCGCAGTTCGCCACCAGAGCGATGAAGAAGAGCATGGTGTGGGTTTTGTATTTGCGCTGTTGGTTTATTTCGATAAGCAGACGAATCATGAGCATGGCTGCTCCTGTGGTTCCAATGAACGAGGCAAGCAGGAATCCGATAGCCATGATTAGGGTGTTGTTTCTCGGTCGTGCCTGTATATCTCCCCTGATGTGAATACCGCCCGTCACCACGAACAGCGAGCCCATCAAAATGATGAATGGTATATAGTCGAACAACATCTGATGTTCGAGGTTGCTACCCATATCGTTAAGTATCAGGTAGATGCTTGTTGGGATTGCAAGTCCCAAGGCGACGTATAGTTTGTGGAGATTATTCTCCCACCAGTGTTCTGCGACCAGCGGTAAAACCGCAATGCTGGCCAGCATAAGGGCAAACGGGATAAGTGCCCATAATTCAATTTGATGCATATAAAATCTGTTTTATTTTCCGCCGCGAAAATAATAAAAAAAGTTGAATTTCGAATTGTATTATGACCGAAAAATCGTTTACCTCATAAATCGTTCCGAAATATTTGTGGCACGTGCGGGATGATATTTGCGAGTTGATACAGTATGGTGCTGTTGTGGCTCGAAAATGAGTGCAATAATTAGCCTGAAATGACTCGAAAACACCCCTTAGGGGTGTGAGTTATTAACAATCTGTTAAAATTGGTATGATGTATGGCTAAAAATTATTACATTTGCCACACGTGAAATAGTGTAAATATGGATAAGAAGAAAAATAATATTGATTTGACCGATTTGGACGCCCTCCCTGAATTGCTCGATGGCAGACATCAGGTGGTGCCAATCATTACCAGTGGCGACGATGTGGTGGAGGAGGTAAATATCCCCGAGGCGTTGCCCATTTTGTCGTTGCGTAGCTCGGTACTTTTCCCGGGCGCAATTACTCCCATTACGGTGGGACGTGAAAAGAGTATTAAACTCGTACGCGATGTTAATGCCGCCCACGGCTTGCTGGGTGCAGTGTTGCAGCGCGAGACAGAGGTGGAGGTCCCTTCACCCAACGATATGTATAAAGTCGGTACGGCAGCACGTATCATCAAGATATTGGAGATGCCCAACGGTAACCTTACCGTAATCCTTAGCGGTCTGGAGAAGATTGAGGTGGGTGAGTACCTGCAATCGGAGCCCTATCTGAAGGCTACTGTGCGTACCATCCGCGACTC
>CAYLRH010000157.1:0-4224 GCA_964385905.1 uncultured Alistipes sp. | reverse complement strand
ACCTCATGATTATGAATCATGCGCTCTAACCAGCTGAGCTATCTCGCCATTGCTTAAATGCGAGTGCAAAGATAAACCAATTTTTCTTTCGTGCAAAATATTTTGAGAAAAATATTCAAAAAAATGAAAAATATTTAGGCACGTATTTTGTCCTATATGGGCTAAAACGTTGATAATATGAATAGTGGTAGTCAAATAGCGCGAATGATAAATTTAATCGCTGGCTTGGCACTTTTGGTCGGAGTGTCGATAGAAGTGCTTACGGGCGACCATCACACCTACTCGGAGTGGTATATGTGGTTGCAGCTGGTGGTGTGCATTGTCTTTATCGTTGACTTTGCATCGGCCCTTACGGTGAGGGATGCCAAGAGCAGATATTATATGCTCAATCTGTTGTTTCTGATAATCTCGATTCCTTATCTGAATATTCTCGATTGGATGGGTGTTGTGCCGAGTCGTGGAGCTGCGGTTGTTGTGGCTGCACTGCCTCTGCTGCGTTCGTTTGTAGCTATGGGGGTTGTTGTGCAGTGGTTTATTGCGGGCAAGGCCAATCGTCTATTCGGTGCCTACCTGTTTACTGTTGTCTGCTTTACATATCTTTCCGCCTTGATGTTCTACGATTATGAGGTGGAGGTGAATGAAAAACTGCATGGCTTCGGCAATGCTTTGTGGTGGGCGTGGATGAATGTAACCACCGTTGGTGCTGCGATATTTCCTGTTACGGCCGTTGGAAAGGTTTTGGCGGTGTTGCTGCCGGCTCTCGGAATGATGTTCTTCCCGATATTTACCATTTATGTTACCAATATATATGATATAAAACGCTCCAAGAGCGACGAATGATTGGTTTTTCTGCGCGAATGTGTTAAATTTGCAATAATGTAATACTCCTACTTATAGCTTGAGGTGAAGGGTAGGACTAAACCTTGAACGAAAATGAAGAAGATAAAACTCCTGTTTGTTGCATTATTCGCTGTGACGCTTGCCGTAGCGCAGGAAAAAACCTCCGTGCCAGAGATTGATGCACGATGGTTTAAGGCAAACTATACAAAAGCCGAATATATGATTCCTATGCGCGATGGCGTTAAGCTTTATACGGCGGTATTTGTCCCCAAGAACAAGAAGGCGCTGCATCCCGTATTGATGACTCGTACGCCATATAGTTGCGCTCCGTATGGCAAGAAAAACTCCTCGTTTTGGGAGGATAAGATATTTCACGACTATCTGCGTGCTGAGTATATATTTGTTTTTCAGGATGTGCGAGGTCGCTGGATGAGCGAGGGTGAGTTTGTCAATGTACGTCCGTTTATCGAAAATAAACAGGGTAGAAACGATATTGACGAGGCGAGCGATACGTATGATACGGTTGAGTGGCTGTTGCGTAAGCTCAAGACGGATAATGGCAATGTGGGCGTTTATGGTAACTCATATTGCGGATTTTATGCGTTGATGGCGGCTGCGAGTCATCACCCTGCGATAAAGGCTGTATCGCCTCAGGCACCTATATGCGACTGGTTTGTAGGAGATGACGTCCACCATAACGGGGCATTGGCCATGATGGATATTGTTTCGTTCCTGCCATATCTTGGCGCTACGACACGCGCAAAACCATCGGCTGAGGCTGGTCACATGGAGCCGTTGATTCAGGGTAATGTGTGGGACTATTTTATGAATAATACTTTGGCCGATATTACCCGTCAGGCGGGAGGACGAGTTACGCTGTGGAACGACATAGTAGCTCATCCCGATTATGATGCATGGTGGCAGGCACGTGATGCTCGTCGCGCCACCAAGGGTATAAGGTCTTCAATACTTATGGTGGGAGGCACATACGATGCCGAGGACCCATTTGGCGTGTGGGAGATATATCGTAATCTACGAGCCAATAATCTTTCACTCGATTGCCGTATTGTTGTCGGCCCGTGGGCTCATGGAGCATGGCGCTCGAATGGCGATGCCAGCCGTCTTGGTGATGTGGAGTTTTCGTCGGAGTCGCTCTCTGAGTTCTATCGTAAGGAGGTGGAGTTCCCGTTCTTTGAGCAGAAATTGCGTGGAGTAGGGGATGGTGGAGCTACAACATCAGGCGCGTTGATATTCTTCTCGGGTGAGAATTGCTGGCGTGAGATGGAGGGCTGGAATACCAATAATCATAAATCGGTTAAATACTATATTCAAGAGGATGGCGCTCTGCGTGAGAATGCTCCTCAGGTGAGTGATTCGTATAGCGTTTATACCTCCGACCCGAAGAATCCAGTCCCGTACTATCCCGATACGGCTACGACACGAAAGAATGAGTATATGACAGCAGGGCAGGAGTTTGTCGATGACCGCGAGGATGTATTGACCTTCCTGTCACCCGTATTGGAGACGGATGTGACCGTTGCGGGAGTTGTTGATGCGGAGCTGTTTGTTGCCCTGTCGCAGACCGATGCCGATTTTGTGGTTAAGGTTATTGATATGGGCCCCGATGGAGAGTATGAGTCGCTTGTAAGAGCCAATATAATGCGTGGTCGTTATCGCGATAGCCTGACTGAGCCTAAGCCCTTCTCGGTGGATAAGGTCGAGCGCGTTGCCTTTGAACTACCCGATATAGCTCATACGTTTATGGCGGGCCATCGTATAAAGGTGCAGATTCAGAGTACGTGGTTTCCGCTGTTTGACCGTAATCCCCAGCAATATATAAATATTTACGAGGCTAAGGCTGAGGACTTTGTGCCGTGTGATGTTAAGATATATCACAGTACGGAGTATCCTTCAAACATAACACTCCGAGTAATGGAATAAAAAAGGCGCTAACACGAAAGTTAGCGCCCTTTTTTAATTATATTTAACTCTATTATTTGAACGAGAACCACTCTCCCCATGCCATCACTACATAGTCATGCTCTACGGGCTCCATCTTTTGGAATGTGAGCCAGAAAGCCTCGCGATGGTCGATGGTGTGTCCCATCTCATTCTCGTGGCCTGTCAATACGTAACGGGGATCGAAACCCTTGATGGCATCTGCAATCTGGTATGACCAGCAGTTAATCATCAGCGCATCAATCTTTTCGGTTTTGTTCTTGATGTCGGCAATCCACTCCATATCGTTCTTGTCGTACTGGTCACCAGTGTGTGCGATGGTATACTTCTCAGGAGTGGTAACAACATATATGTTACACATCATAGGACTCTGGTGGCCGGGGAAAATCTTAACTTTCAGTGTCTTGCCGCTTTTAAGCGTTATCTCCTTATCCAATATCTCACTCTCCGAGCGGTAGTGTGTTACACCTTCGAGGTTAGGCAGAATCTCCGATGTTGCAATGACGGGCTTTCCTGCCTCGATAAACTTATTTACAACATACTTGTCCACATGATCGCCATGGTTGTGTGTCAAAAATAGCACGTCGCACTTGTCAACAATGGCATCTACCTGATCGTCAGAGAGCAGCTTCTGCTTCTTGCACTCGCCGCGAACAACATCAAAGGCGATGGTTGTTGTTTTGGTGCGGGCAACAAAGCCATCGTTGTAAATCTTGTAAATCTTCATTCCCTTCTTTACGGGATTCTTCATATCCTCAATCACCTTGCCGATACGTGAGTCAATGAAGTTGCAGAATGGCTCCGAGTTGTCATATTTCACCTCATGCAACATCGCATCGAGGTTGTAGAGAGCCAGTTTGCGAGCCGTAGGAGCACCTACCACCGGCGGGTTCTCTGTTAGGGCCTTATCAGCAAGGTTGAACATGTGTGCAGCCTGTTTGAGCAGGTAGGCATCCTCCTTGCCCCAGAATGCTACGGGCTCGGAACTTTTGGTCTGGGCGGCTGCATCATTAACTATCGTGCATGCGCCCATAATCAGAAAGAGAATAATCTTTTTCATATTTATTGTTTTAGGTTAATTTTATGCATAACAAAAAAGCAACCGCGAGGTTGCTTTTCATTTGCTATCGGATTCCAGCCTGCGATTAATACTCCTCCTCGTTAAAGAAGAAGTCGTCCTTAGAAGGATAGTCAGGCCAAATATCTTCGATAGACTCGTAGATGTCACCCTCGTCCTCAATCTCCTGAAGATTCTCAAGAACCTCCAACGGAGCACCAGAGCGGATTGCATAATCAATCAACTCCTCCTTTGTTGCGGGCCATGGTGCATCCTCCAACTTTGATGCTAACTCTAAAGTCCAGTACATAGTCTATGTTTTTATTAGGTTAATATACGGCTTTCTGGATTAATTTCGCATATGCTAC
>CAYLRH010000156.1:0-4306 GCA_964385905.1 uncultured Alistipes sp. | reverse complement strand
ACCCGTGCGGTAGTAGTTTACAAGAGCGTTGATGATGCTCTTCTGTGGTTCCTCGGCAACCTGTGCAGCCTTCTCCAACCAGAATACAATCTGCTGAATGGCAGCCGAGTACATTCCTCCGAGCTTCCATGTCTTCTCAACGATATTGCCCTGCTCGTCCTTCATCAACTTCGAGTTCAGACCGTATGAAATGGGGGTGGGGTCATTATCGTCGCGCATATCGGCGTAGAACTTCTCTACCTCCTTCATTGTCACACCCTCATAATAGTTGCAGGCTGACTCGGTAACCATATCCACTCCATCGGTCTGGTTCAAACGAATGGCGTAGAGTGCGGGGTCGAAGATGATGTCATACAAGAGGCTCTTATCGATTGCAAGCTCCTGCGGGTCAACATACTTGTCAACCATCTGCGCAAACCACTCGCGCGGAAACTCAGGGCGGAACTTATCGTTTGAGTAGTGGTGGTGGATACCATTGGCAAACCATACCTTCTTCAGATACTTCTCCATCGCCTTGAACTCGGCGGCGTTGCGGTCACCGTCGTATTTTGTATAGATAGCCTCTAACGCACGACGCACCGTAAGATTATACTTAAAATTCTGGTCGAAAAGAATATCACGACCACACTTTGTGGCTTGTGCCAAATAATATATCAGCGTCTTCTGCTGCAAGGGCAGATTCTCGAAGCCGGGGACCTCGTAACGAAGCACTTTAATATCGTCAAACTTATCTATAACCCAAGAGCTCTGATCTGTGGCAGGAGCCACTGGCTCGACCTTCTGGCGGCATGAGTTGAGTGATGTTAACGAAAGAATCATAGTTGTAGCAATTAAAATTGAGCGGGTCTTTTTCATACTATTCCGTCATTGTTGGTTTATATCTGCGCCAAAGTTATCGATTTTTTTGTGAAATAGCGTCTTTATACCCTATAAAAGTATAATTGCCCGATTTTTCGGGCAATTATATTATCTGCACTTAGCTCCTTGAGCCTCAAACCATGGATTTTTCAAATCCGCCTTATTGTATTCCAGCGGCTTGCCGTCGGGGTAAGAGAGTGTCTTGCCTCCCGCCTCCGAGAGAATCAACTCTCCTGCGGCCGTATCCCACTCATACGTATTTGTCGTTCTTACATAATAATCCACCTCACCTTCGGCCAGCAGACAGAACTTGTAAGAGCTGCCCTGCTCGATTACCTCAAGGTCGGGGTGTTCTGCGCGCAACTGCTCCACACGCTGCTGCGTCTCAGCCGTCTGGTGCGAGCGTGACAATGCAACTCTAAAACCCTCGTGGCGACTACCCTCAAGCGGCAACTTCTCCAGCATCGATTCAATCTGTTTGCCATCATAGTGCGGGTCGTCGCATGGGGCTATATTACGGATTAGATATGCGCCCTTACCCTTGGCTGCAACGTACATCTTCTCAAGGTAGGGGACATATAAAACAGAGCCTACACACTCATTATCGGCCAAGAGGGCGATGTTTACTGTAAACTCGTTATTTCCTTTGATAAACTCTACCGTGCCATCTAACGGGTCAACCAGAAGGAACAACTCCCAGTTACGTCGCTCATCGTACAGCATCTCGCGTCCCTCCTCACTCAAAACGGGGATTCGGGTAGGGCCTAAATGCTCCTTGATGGTGTTGTGAGCCATACGGTCGGCCATGGTGATGGGGGTGTGGTCACTCTTTAGTGAGATGTCGTAATCATCTCTGTTCTTGTATATTTTCATTATGGCGGCACCCGCCTTTACGGCTGCATTGAAGCAGTGAGGTAACAAGTGCTCGCGTATTTGTGCTACGATTTGTATTTGATCTTGAGAGGTCATTTATTGGTCGGTTTTTATTTCTTCGTAAAGTTACATATAATTTATGAAATCAAGAACTTTCTGCATCGAAAAATAGAGGCCAATTGCCGAAAATAACACAACATTACCCGAAGAGAACAATTTGCCGGAGCAATGAGGCGAGACATGTATGTCGTGGCTGCAATTATTAATATAATGGTGTCGGCTGTGGCGATAGCCATAATGTGGCCCGCAAGCTGATATACAAGCAATAGGGCGACTATCATCATAGCCATCGCGGGCAGAATCGATACTCTTGGACTTCGGCAGAAGGTCAAAGGCGTATATGTCCATAGCCAACGGGAGGGAGATATTTGTTTGATTATGTGAGGAGAAAAGCCTCCGTTGGCAATTACTGCGTCACGATGAAATACAAAGCTGTCGGTTGCCACCGAATAGAATATCTCCACTCGGCGTGCCTCCTGTTCCGAAAGGGTTATGGCGATACTCTCTACGGCCATACTGCAAAGATGCGTGTTGTGGCCAATAGGTAGCAGGTAGTTGTACGATGAAACGGCTGTGGCGGCATCGAGGTCGTCGTAGAGGTCGGTTAATTCACGGTCGATTAGTATCAGCCGTCGAAAGCTGCGTTGTCGCGAACGATAGAGCCTTCTTATGGTTGCCGATGGCAGCTCCTCGCTGGGCGAACAGTTTACTCGAATGAGATGATAGCGTGCTACGATTGCTCGAAACTCCTCGGCATATTGCTCCGCATCGAGGGTTATGATGACCTCGTAACGGTCGTACTCCTGTCCAAGTAACTCCTCGATATGCTCAATATCCTTCACCGAACTACATATTACCGAACAGCCGACAAATCCCAACGACTCGCAACAGCCCGCTATGTCATCTGTGATAATATCGCGTCGGTATGTAGCATCAGCGATGCGAAATGTTCGTAGCAGTACGATTGCCGAGATTGCAGTCAGCAGAGTGAGTATGACGTATTCCATATTATGCTATGTTGCGCTGGCACGTAGTGCCCGTTTGTATGAGTTTATAAGTGTTTCGGCGTAAAGACTCTCCCGCTCATTAAAGAGCGAGCGAACGGCCGAGAGTGAGTAACCCTCCACCGTCAGGTGGCGGCACAACTCCTTACGTTTGTCGGCAGACATTGCCGCCAGCCGCTCCCGTATTCGGGTATGGCCGAGTGGTCGTCCCAACGATGCAAGCGTGTAGATTGTCTTTCTTACGATTACAATATCATCTTCGGTCGATATTATCTTATGTAGGCGTTTTTCGGCTATCTCAATGCCGAAATTACACACTATGGCCAGACCCAGAATTTGCAGATTGCGGTTGCTGCTCGCCAACAGAGGCTCATACGCAATTGGCAGTAACCCTCGACGCAGTAGAGCTATTATGCGCGCCGTGTCGAATGGTGTTAACTCGAAGTAATACGATGCGATGGTACGAATTGCCATCGAGGGGTTTGATGCCAGTATGGCCGTCAGGGCACTGATTCTAACCTCTTTGTCTTTCGAGCGGGCGTGACGGATAAGATACTGCACCGTATCTTCGTGTAGGGGTATTGCACTCAAAAGCATCAACGCCCGCGCACGAGTGGCCCCACGATTTAGACGTACGCGCTTCAGGAGCAGACGTTCGATGTTGTTATGCTCCACTATGGGGCGCAGACGCTCCGTGTCGTTGCCATATGTATGGCTTATCACGGTGTATATCGCCTCGGCCAATGCCATGCGGCTGCGTCGTGAACGGGCACGTATGTGATGTCGTGAGGGCTTTTCGCTCATCATGAGCGAAGCAATCTGTTTCACGTACATGTCGCGTATATGGTTATTGCGACGGCGTTGCGAATGGCGTAATAGAAGCATTAGCAGATGGGCAGTTGCCACGATTACAACCATTATATATATAATACTGATTATCATGCCTCCGTTGCGATGTTTAATTGCGTGTAACTCTTTCCGCGCAGGCGGCTCATACATATCGGGAAGGTCATATACTGATCTACGCCACACTCCAGCAGACTCAATACAATCTGCTCGGATTGTTGCCATGCGATAACATATATCGGAGGTCGTCGCCTGTCACCACAACGTATGCGCTGTATAAGTTCCGACCCGTCAATAAATGGCCTTATGGCCAATATGATTACTAAATCGGGTTTTTGATGCCTACACGTTGCAACCATCTGCTCTGGCGATGTGCAACATACCACATTTGTTGAGTCACAGCCAACCACCTCTGCGATGAGAGTTGCCACGGCACTGCGACGCGAGTATATAACGATTTTATATCTGCTCATAAGCTACGGTTTGCCGCCTGTGGCGCTCGAAAAGTGTGCCAAAGGCTAAATAATTGAAAAAAAAGTAGGTTTATAGTTTGTTTGAGAATATTTTTTGTATATTTGCAGGCCGAATTTCGGCAAAAATGTAATTTATCTTTAGAATAATGTACGTTATAGTAGAGATCGCAGGTCAGCAGTTTAAGGCTGAGA
>CAYLRH010000155.1:0-4321 GCA_964385905.1 uncultured Alistipes sp. | reverse complement strand
CCTCCCTCGCGGAAGATGAAGAGGTGGTCAACGGTCTTGTCGAGGAAGTATCGGTCGTGCGAAACAATGAGCAGACACCCCTTGAATGCCATCAGGTATTCCTCCAACACGTTAAGTGTCAGGATATCCAAGTCGTTGGTAGGCTCATCGAGGATGAGGAAGTTGGGGTTGCGCATCAACACCGTCAATAGATACAGACGGCGTTGCTCACCGCCACTCAATATCTCCACACGTTTGTTGTGTGTGTCGGGCGGGAAGAGGAAACGGTTGAGCATGGTGGTTGCCGATACGCTATGCCCATCGGCAGCCTCAATTGTTTCGGCTATGTCGTGTACGATGTCGAAGACAGTCTGCCCGGGTTTGAAATCCATACCCTGCTGGCGATAGTAGCCAATGCGGAGTGTTTCGCCACGCTCGATTTTTCCCTTTTCGGGTTGCAGGTAGCCTGTCATCAAGTTGAGGAATGTACTCTTTCCTGCTCCATTTTTGCCCACAATACCTACGCGCTCGTAGCGTGAGAACTTATAAGAGAACTCATCGAGCATTGTTCGCTCCCCAAAACGCAGCGTAACATCCTCGCAGTCAATAATCTTACCGCCCAGACGCGAGGTGGCCACATCTATGGTCATATCCTTGCGGGCAAGTGATACGGAGGCTTTGCCTTTGAGGTCATAAAATGCGTTTATGCGGTAGCGTGCCTTTCCCGTGCGGGCTTGCGGTGTGGCACGAATCCACTCCAACTCACGACGCAGGAGATTGCGGGCCTTATCAATATTGGCCTGCATGTTGGTGTATCGCTCCTCGCGCTTTTCGAGGAACTCGGAGTAGTTACCACGATAGACAAACAGTTCGCCTCTATCCAACTCGAAGATGGTGTTGCAGACACGGTCCAAGAAGTAGCGGTCGTGGGTGACCATCAGCAACGTGCAGCGCGACTTCTGAAGGTATGACTCCAAATATTCTATAACGTCAATGTCGAGGTGGTTTGTAGGCTCGTCCATCACCAGGAAATCGGCCTCCTGCAACAGCATCAAGGCTATGGCGGCACGTTTGGCCTCACCGCCCGACAACTCGCCCATGGGCTGGTCCAAACGCGTGAGTTTCATCGAGGATAGCACCTGCTTTATACGTTGCTCGGCACTCCATCCATCAACTGCGTCCATCGCAGCCATTGCCTGCTCTATCTTGCGCTCGTCGCCCGAAGAGATAGCTTGTTCGTAGGTGCGGATAACATCGTACGTATTGCCCAAACGAGAATATACCTCATCGAAGAGGGTGTTTTGCGGATTGAAGTCAATCATCTGGTCGAGGAAGGCGACCTTGATGTCCTTCATGAACTTTATCTCGCCACCTCTATCCGACGAGTCCACGCCCGCCAGAATCTTCAGCAGCGAACTCTTTCCCGTACCATTGGGGGCAATGAGTGCAATCTTGTCGCCCTCGTTGATGTTGAACGAGATGTTGCGAAAGAGCACCTTGTCACCGTACGACTTGCTGATATTTTCGACCTGAAGAAAGCTGGCCATCTCCTACTTATATATAATGTATTACTATTTTATTATCGTCTGCTCCTGATTTCCTTTTGCTTTGGCTGCCTTGGCTACCGATACTTTCACCGTACGCACCTTGAAAGGAGCCTTCAGCGTTTGTTTGGCTGCCTTCTGGCAGTAGAGTGCAACTACATCCGATACCGACACCAGACCACCGCACACGCGGAGTGTGTTGCCCATCATCGACTTGCTCGTATATGGCTCAACGAGCGTTTCGTACCATGTGCAAGCCAACGCATAGCGCCCAGCACCGTGGCCCATGTGGTAACCATCGCGGGTAAGGTCCTTGGGGTAATTGTTGATAGCCGAGTTACGCAAAGACTGGATAACTGTTCCTGACGGAATTATAGTGTCGATAGCATCGAACTCATCGAGTAAGGTGTGAACACATTTTGTAATTGAGTTATACATCTTTAGCTGGTCGCGGTCGTAGTTGGGGTACTCTTTGTGGTTGCTATCGTGAGAGTATGCCCACGTCATGTGCCACACCAGCTCGGCATTTGGCTGCGCCTTGCGAACAACCTCAATAAGACGGCTTAAGTGGGGTGTGTAACTGTCGTATATGCCCGATACACCCGATGCCTGCTGCATGGTGATAATATCCCACTCACCCAATGCAAGTGCATATTGCATTGTTACCTTCTCCTCCGACTCGGTCCACTTGTTCTCGCCGGCCTGTGAGCGGTAGAACTTGTATGCAGCCTCCTGATTGTCGTAGAACTTCATGTGGCGCTCCAATGTGCAGCCTCCTACGTAGAGGCGTGCAACCTCCACATTCTCAATGTCGAGATTTTCGAGCAAAGCGGGCAGGTACTCCATGCCGTCGTCAGAGAAACTATTACCGATGGCAAGTATACGCAGTACACCATCATCTTTTGTCTGTGCCGCGAGGGGTATGGTCAGTGTGAGTGATAGAATCAGACTGACGGCAATAAGGATAGAGCGTTTCATGAAATTAAAGTTTTATCGGTTAGAAGAAATTATCATACATCGATTGACTCTTGTCGTACTTCAGGTCTTGCAGCGATGAAGCCTTCACGCCGATGTGGAAGCTCCAGCTCTTGTAATGACCGAAGGGCACCCACGAGAACGACATCTGCCAACAGTGCAGGTCGCGCGAGATACTGATTGACGACGTGGTCAATTTATTATTCGTGATGTCGTAACCTCCGTTGATGGTGGCCGACATCTTTGGCGAGAAGGTTATACTACCGTTGAAACCGATGGTTTGCGTGACGGTGCGTTTATAACCCGTTGTGCCGTTGTTTACGTATGCAAGGTTGTAGTTCACGTTGTAGTTGAAACCGAAGTTCCACGGTAACGAGAAGTCATAATATGCTTGCGACATGTATTGCCGCCTGAGGAACGGGTCCATTGTTCCGTATGGGTCATAGAACGGGTTGGTGTATTCGGGAGGAATACTGTTAATGTCGTTTATGGCCGGTGTTGTCGAGTTACGCGATTGGAACGAGTAACCGAAGCTCCAGCCAGTATTCATGATACGGCCCAGATTTCCTCGGCTCCATGTGAGTTTGTCGTATCGTTTACCCTCAGGTGTAACCTCATAGGGGTCAAGTGTAGCACGAAGGTTGATGCCGAACTTCTTCGAGATGGTTGAACGCAACGACAACGAGATGGTTGACAGCTTCATAGAGTCGGCAAGGAAGTTGTACGAGCCACCAATTGACAAGTCGTCGATAATCTTTATCTTACGAACACCCGTAGAGTCGCGCTTACTCAATACCTTCGCCTCCAAGCTTTGCGAGAGATTGAAGGTCATGGCCATGCTTCTGCCCGACGAGGGAACACCGTATGCGTTATCGGTAAAGGGCGAATAGACCTGCGTACGACCCGTAGAGTCGGCCTGCACGGTCTTGAAATAACCGTACTTCTGGTTGCCGAAGTCGGGGGCGTAGGCGAAGCTGATTGACGGCGTTACGGTGTGTCGCAGGGCCTGCAACTTAAAGTCCTTGTACTTCTCGCGCACCTGCCACTGACCGTAGAATATCGTCGAGAGCGATACGCCTGCATTATAGTTGTATAGACGGTAGAATCCATACTCGGGGTCGAGGTTTTCGACCTGATTTGTCTCAGGATTCCACTGCTTCTCAACCTTCTTGAAATACCAACGCTCGGTGTAGTTCATGTTGGGCGTGATATTGATGTAGTTCAGCAGGTTGAATGATGCCTGAATGGGAATCGTGTGCTGCACGCCGTTACGCATGTTCTTGAGCGTCTCGCTTGAGAATATGTCGCTCTCCTTGGCCTGTACCGAGTTGGTAATCTTGGCTGAGTAACTCATTGAAATCTTCTCATACCAGCGGTCCTTGCCCAACTTCACCTTTCGCTTCAGCGGGAAGAACTTCGACACGTTGAACGATATGTTGGGTAGGGTTACCGAAATAGCCTGCGTCTGTGAGTTCTGCGACACGGCCATATTCATCGATAGAGAGAATGGAGTGCCAGCCCAATTCTTTGAGTAGGCGATAGATGAGTTGGTCTGCGTGGCGAGCATGTCGTTGAGTGTGGTTGCCGAGTAACGGCTGTAACCGCTCGATGAAAGATTTACCGAAGCCGAGAAGGTTGAACCCGGATTAGCCTTGGCGTCCTGTGCATGAGTCCATTGCAGACGGAATGTATTCTGCTTTACGAAATCGGGGTCGTTCTTGTCGCCTGAACGTATGCTGGCGTAGTTGAAATTGACGCTACCAGAATATTTGTAGCGTTTGATATAGCGCGATACGGCCTGCGCCTCCCATGATCCGAGGGTG
>CAYLRH010000154.1:0-4353 GCA_964385905.1 uncultured Alistipes sp. | reverse complement strand
TTTTACTAATTTTGCGACCAGCAAAAAAATAATAACAAAAAAATAACTCACTATGGGAAGAGCGTTTGAGTATCGCAAAGCAAGAAAAATGAAGCGTTGGGGTCACATGGCCCGCGTATTTACCAAGATTGGTAAGGAGATTGAGATGGCAGTAAAGGCTTCGGGTTCAGACCCTACCTCTAACACCCGCCTGCGTATCTTGATTCAGAATGCAAAGGCCGAGAATATGCCCAAGGAGAACATCGAGCGTGCAATCAAGCGTGCAACCGACAAGGATGCTGCGGATTACAAGGAGATGATTTACGAGGGATATGGTCCTCACGGTGTTGCATTCCTCGTGGAGACTGCAACAGACAACACAAACCGTACGGTAGCAAGCGTGCGTATGTACTTCAACAAGTGTGGCGGTACGTTGGGTAACTCTGGTTCAGTGGCATTTATGTTCGAGCACAAGTGCGTATTTAAGTTCAAGCCCGCTGGCGAGTTCGACCCCGAGGAGATGGAGTTGGAGATGATTGACTTGGGCGTTGACGAGTTCTTCGCAGAGGATGGCGAGGTAACAGTGAGCGCACCCTACGAGTCATTCGGTGCTATCCAGAAGTGGATTGAGGATAACGGCCACGAGTTGGTATCAGGTGAGGGCGTACGTATCCCCACCGACACCAAGCAGCTTACAGCCGAGCAGCGTGCAGACGTTGAGAAGTTGCAGGAGAAATTGGAGGAGGACGACGATATCGTAAACGTATATCACACAATGGCCGAGGAAGAGGAGGAGTAAACTCCGAGAGGCTACAATAAAAAGGCTACCCCAAAAAGGGTGGCCTTTTTTGTTTATATCCATATAGCACTTATAACACCTATAACTCTTATCTATTGCCGAAAGTCAGACGCCGAAAGGGCCCGTTATTTCGCTTTTTTACCCCATTTGGGTGTAATTCCGAGGAATAACTCAAAATTAATTCCCGGCATCGGGCGCGAGAGTACGGATAGATACTCCTCGTCGAAGAGATTATTCACAGCGCCCTTGAGAGAGAGGTCGGCCCACGCAAGCGAGAAACGCTTTTCGAGGGTGATATTACTCATATAGTATGGCGGCAGATTACCCGATAGCGAGAGGTCGTTGCTTGACATGGTGTAGCGCTCGCTGTAATGGCACCACTTATAGAGGAATGACCACGTGCGCCACGAGAGCTCACCCGTGAGTGTTGCAGATATTTCGGGCACGTAGGGCAGCTGTTTACCCACCGACTTGTCGGCAGGCGACATAGGCTCGCCCTCGTTGATGGAGGGAGTCCACGAGAAGGTGCCATCCAATCCCAAATGCCAATCTTCGGAGAGAGCAACGGCAAGGTCAGCCTCCAGCTCCACACCATAGGCGTGAACGTTTTTTATATTGCGGGGCGAGAAGAAGCCCTTGGTTGTGGGGAGCCATATAATCCAATCCTTGACGTGCGAGTCGAACCACGACGCCGAGCCTAAGAGCGAGTATGCACCCTCACGCCCTACGGCAAACGAGAGGCCCGCATCGTAAGTCCAACCGCTCTCCTTGCGCAGGTCGGGATTTCCGCCCGGCAGGAAGTAGAGGTCGTTGAGCGTCGGGAAGCGGAAGTTACGCGACACCGAGGCCTTGGCCACGATGTTTCCGCGCTTCGAGAGTACGCCATCGACAAACAAAGCGGGGATAAGCGGTGTCCACTCCTCGCCGAACATCTCCTCACGCAAAATGAGCGACACGCCCACACGCTCGGTCGGTCGCCATTTGGCCGACACCGAGCCTGAGAGTTCGATACGGCCTTTATCATAGCCCACGATAGCCTTGTCGCCCTGCTGGAGAATGATATTCTTGTCGCGGCTCTCGACAAGGTGCTGATGTGCCGAGAGTGAGGCGGTGAACAACCACTTCGTGCCGATATAATACTCGCCATCGACCTGTCCGTAGAATGTGTTTACCTTGCTACGCGAGCGAGTCATCGAGGTCATTATGCCATTGCCCGCATCACGCTTATAGTCGTAAGCCATCCACGTGTGGATATATCCCGCCTTGGCCGCCACCTTCCACGTGCTACGCAGGTGGTCCCACGAGAGAACGCCTCGGAAGGTATGCTCACGCTGGCGGTTGTCGAACTCGGCAGCCTCTCCATAGTCGGTGGTGAGCATCGGGAGTTCACGGTTGGAGTTTATGTACCACGCGCTCAGGCCGAATCTATCGCCATTGCCCGTATTATAATATGCCTCCTGCAAGATATGCAAATCCTTGAACGAGCCACTGCGGTTGCGCTCGGTGGGGTAATATTGGCCTATGATTTTATTATTCTCGTCGTAGATATTCTCCTTCTTGTCGTGGTTACGATATTTATATTCGTTAGGCGAAGAGGAGTAAACAGCGCGTGTCGAGAGCTGCCAATTCTTATTGCCATAGGTCAGGCACAGGAACTCATCGAAGGTCTGGAACGAGCCCACACCCTGCACATACTGCAAGCCGAAGCCGTCGTTCTGCTGGGGCTTGGTCGAGAGTCGTACGGCACCACCCAGACCGCCACCCGTCTCGCTGACCGAAGATGTACCGTGCAGCAGCGAAGCGTCGTCGATAAAGTATGATGGAATCATCGAGAAGTCGGTCATGCCCAACATCGGGTTATTGATGCGCATACCGTTCCACGTAACCTGCGTATGCGAGGGTGACGTACCACGAAATGCCACCGTAGAGAGCGTGGCACGGCCGTAGCTCTTGACAAAAATCGAGGAGTTGAACGTCAGCACGTCGGCAATCGAAAGGGCGATATTCTCCTTCAGCACCACCGAGTCGAACTTGGTCTGCTGCACGCCAATCTCCTTCATCGGGCGACGACCATAAACCGTTACCTCCTTGATGGGGATGGTGCGGCGTGGCTCGTCCTGCGCCTGCGAGGCGAGGGGTGCGGCCAAAAGTACCAATATTAATATGTCGAAGAATCTTCTCATATTATTTCCAACAAAAAGCTCCAGGGATTACGCCCACATAAAATTCATCGACCAGTTCGCCCTGCGCAGAGTAGCGATAGACCTTGCCCTGCTGCTGGTAGTCGATTGCATCGGCCACATAGACATCGCCTTCAACGGGGTCGATGGTTAGGCCATAATATATCGTTTCGCGCTGCTCCAGAAATGGTTTTACGGGCAGGCGCTCGGCCGCAACCGACATCTCCCACACATCGTCATTAAGCCAATAGAGTTTATCGCCAGTGCCATTGAGCTGCACCTCCGAGGGGGCGTCGCCCAACTTAAACTTAAAGCGCTTCTCGATGGTGAACGTCTCGGCATCAATGCGATACAACGACGGCGCCTCATAGCCATAGGGCGAGCCCTCGTAGCCTCCGTCTGTTATGGTCCACATCTTGCCATTCTTGTCCAGCACCAGCGACGTGGGCTGTATGCCCACCTGCAACTCATCGACAACGGTGTCGGTGCGGGTGTCAATCTTCAGTATGCGGTTTTGGTACGACCAGCAGTTCACATATACATAGTCGCCCCACTGCACCATCTGCTCGGTAGAGCCACTCTCCATAGTCATGCCCGGGCACTCGATGTGGTCCGTAATCTCGAAGGTACGAGGGTTGACGATAAAGATACGGTTGTCCCAAATCTGTGTCACGTAGGCCTTCTCGTCCGAGAGGAAGTGGATATAACGCGGAGAAGTGAGGTTCGTAATACGCCCCACCTCCTTGAAAGTTTTGATATCAATGGCAAAAATCACGTGCGAGTTATTGACCACAATCCACCCCACGCCATCACGCACAACCATAGACTGCGCAACATCGCCCAGCTTCATGGCATTGGCGCGGTAGAAGACCTCGTTCTCCACATCGCCCGTTGCGGGGTTGTAGTACGAGAGTGAGGCATTACCATACTGGAAGTTACCCTCGTTGGTAATGAACAATCCGCGCCCCTCGGCCGCGAACTCCTCCTCATCGCCATACTCCCACTTCATACAGCCACCCACTCCGAGCAGCATAAAGGCAGTGGCAACAAGCACTATGACCTTTGTCCATCTATTCATTTCGCTTCTGCATTAATCCGTAATCGTAGAGGTCAAACACCTCGGTAGAGTTCTCCCCCAACCAACCGCTCTTGGTGTTGCAGGCGGTCTGCACCTTTACAAAATCGATATATTTTAGCTCAACGGCCTCCCCCTTCGAATCCATAGCATTGGAGATGTCGAAGGTATTGACAGCCGTCTTGTCGGGCAGGCAATCCTGCTCGCTGAAGTTATCGGCATAGCCCCAATCGTAAGCCGCCTGCACCCAATATGAGCCGTTGCCCGACTTATCGTAGTTACGAGGCTCAAGGCGTGTGCCCGACAGCGTATAGCTATCC
>CAYLRH010000153.1:0-4363 GCA_964385905.1 uncultured Alistipes sp. | reverse complement strand
TTTCCACTCAGCCATCGCATACCCTGTTGCGGCTTTGTGTTTCAGGAGAAGCCCAGAAGTTCGAGTACAACGGCAAGGAGTACACCCCCAAGTCATTCGCCGAGTCTTTGCCCGTTAAGATGAGCGACTATATCGAGATTTCATCTTACACTCACCACCCCTTCTACTCAACATTCGTGTTGGAGGTTCCCGACAACTGGATGTGGGGCGAGATGTACAACCTTCCTATGGAGGAGATGATGCAGGTGTTGGATGCCGCTTTGGAGGCTGGTCGTCCCGTAGCGTGGGGTACAGATGTTAGCGAGAAGGGATTCAGCCGCACAAAGGCTATCGGTGTTATCCCCGAGGAGGTAGAGAAGAACTCTATCGGCTCTGACGCCGAGCGTTGGGGTAAACTCACCGACGCCGAGAAGCAGGCTATGATTAACAACTTGGAGGGCCCAATGAAGGAGAAGACTATCACTCAGGAGATGCGTCAGGAGGCTTATGACAACTACCTCACAACAGACGACCACGGTATGGTTATCGTAGGTACTGCTACCGACCAGGAGGGCAACCCCTTCTACAAGGTACAGAACTCTTGGGGTGAGAGCGGCCCTTACAAGGGATTCTACTACTTCTCACGCCCCTTCGTAGAGTACAAGACGATGGATATTATGGTTAACAAGAACCTTATCCCGAAGGATATCAAGAAGAAGATGGGTTTGTAATCTCAAGTAAGTATTAAGTGATAGCCCGCAAGGGCAAGGCGGTTCCATTGAGGGCCGCCTTTTTTTTATAAGAGATAGGGGGCTATAAGAGTTATAAGTGTTATAGGTGTTATTATGTAATATAGGTAATAAAAAAGAGTTACAGGCAAACTCCTATAACTCCTATAACTCTTATAAAAAACTTACAGACACTATATACTCACCTCCGACGAGGGGTTTTTCTTGAACTTGCTAATCTGGATAAAGAGCAGTACCGCTGCCAATACGGTAGAGATAAAGTCGGCGATGGGGATTGAGTACCACACGCCATCCACACCCAAATATTTCGGCAGGAAGTAAATCAACGGCACGAGGAACAACATCTGACGCGATACAGAAAGGAGTATTGCGCGCTTGGGCTTGCCTATGTGCTGGAAGAGGTTACCCGCAACGATATTGAATCCCACGATGGGCAGCATCAGCACCAAAATACGCAATCCGCGAGCCGAGGCCTCGATAAGCTCGGTAGCACTGCCCGACCCATCCTCGCTGACGAAGATACGCACAACCTGATAGGGGAACAACTCGCAAACAAGGAATCCGAGCGTAGTGGTAGCCACCGACCAGCCGACGGTCATCCACAACGTCTTCAGCACACGGTCGTAGGCACGCGCACCATAATTATATCCCACGATGGGCTGCATACCCTGCGTGAATCCCATCACCACCATAGTAAAGAGGAAGGCCACACGGTTGGCGATACCGTAAGCACCAATAGAGAGGTCGCCACCATACTCGCCCAGCGTATTGTTCACAAGGATAACCACCACGCAGGCACACGACTGAATCATAAAGGGCGCCATGCCGACGGTTATGATATTCTTGATGATGTCCCAACGCAGACGGAACGCCTCACGCTGGAAACGCAGGAAGCTCTTCACATCGGCGAAGTGTACCCACTGAACGGCCACAGCCACCAGCTGCGCAATAACGGTCGCCCATGCCGAGCCGGCAATACCCCACTTGAACCAAAGAATAAATACAGCATCAAGGATGGCGTTCAAGATGACGGCTATAATGGTGATTATCATTGCCTTATTAGGGTAACCCGCCACGCGGAGCATACAGTTCAGGCCATGATAAAGGTGGGTGATGACGTTTCCGTAGAGGATAATACGCATATACTCGCGCGCGTATGGTAACGTCTGGCCACTCGCGCCAAAGAAGTACAACAGCTCGTCAAGGTAGATGAGTCCGAAGGCCATAAGCACCACTCCAAGCAAGACGTTAAGCAGCACCACATTACCCAAGATGCGCTCGGCAGCAGCTTTATTACCCTGCCCCAAACGTATCGATGTGAGGGCAGCCGAGCCAGCTCCCACCATAGCACCGAAAGCGGCCGTAAGATTCATCATAGGCATGGTAAGTGCCAGGCCTGAGATAGCTAACGGACCTACCCCCTGACCGATGAAGATACTGTCGATGATGTTATACAACGACGCAGCAACCTGCGCAATGATGGCAGGCATGGCGTAACGCAACAACAGGCGTGACAGCGAATCGGTACCTAATGAAAGGGGAGAATCTTGCGAACTCATAACGGGTGCAAAGGTACGAAAAAAACGAATACGTTATTCGAAAAAAATTACATATAACTTATATCCAGTACACAACGATATGCTCACCGCCAGGCATAGCATATTGCAGTGTCACACTTCCACCGCCAACACCC
This sequence comes from uncultured Alistipes sp., assembly GCA_964385905.1. Classification (GTDB taxonomy): domain Bacteria; phylum Bacteroidota; class Bacteroidia; order Bacteroidales; family Rikenellaceae; genus Alistipes. The sequence continues at coordinate 1,942 of CAYLRH010000153.1, read as the reverse complement.
CGACAGACGAGGCTTCGCGTTGTGGTATCAATCGCCTCGACAGCCATATCTCGGCGGAAGTCCACGCCCTCGCGGCCTGCCATCTTATAGAGGCACTCCTTGGCGCACCACACAGCCGCCATCCACCACGCCTCAGGGCTGAGGCCACGCTCATGCTCTGTCATATATCGTTCGGCCACACGTGAAAAATCTCTATCCAGACGCTCCATATCAACGCCACACACGTGGCACGAGAGAGCTACCGCCACGCTATCGCGGCAGTGAGAGACGGAGATATGTGTATAGGGGGAATTTTTCAGCAGCGGAGCACCACTCATTTCATACTCCACCTCGGCATCGGGAGATATTCGACGCAGCACCCTGCGCCATGCAAGGCGCTCTCGGCAACGGCTCTCGGCAGTGAAACCCGCCACAGAGCATAGGTCACGCTCGTCGGCCGCACGCTCCAGCTCCTCAAGCAGAGGGATAGGCTCAACGACGAGGATAGCCTCCGCAGCCGTGATGACAAAAGATTTACTCATTCTGCTGATTGACAACAACTTTAATCTTATCCACTCGGCGGCCGTCCATCTTCTGCACCGTGAAACGTATGTCGTGCGCCTCGACCGTATCGCCCTTCTTGAGCAGGTCACGACGCAACTCCAGCATCAGGCCCGCCAGAGTCTCGGCACGCCCCTGCACATCAGCAAAGATATCCTCCTCGCACTCCAAAACACGCTCGAAGTCAACGATATGCGTCTTGCCATCGAAGATATAGGTGTTATCGTCCAGACGCTCATAGAACGACTCCTCGATGTCGCTCTCGTCAGAAATCTCGCCCACGACCTCCTCCAGGATATCCTCCAACGACACCAAGCCCTGCGTAGCACCGTACTCGTCAACGACGATGGCAACGTGAATCTTATTCTCCTGAAAATCGCGCAGCAGGTCGTCAATCTTCTTATGCTTGGGCACGAAGTAAATCTTGCGCAGCAACTGTTGCCAGCCGTACTCGTTACCGCAGTTGATATATGGCAGCAGGTCCTTGACGTAGAGCGCACCCTTGATATTATCCAAATCCTCGTCATAGACTGGAATACGCGAGTATCCCGACTCGATGATTACGCTCTTCACCTGCTCGTACGACGACTTGATGTCAACGGCCGTGATGTCGATACGCGGGCGCATAATCTCCTCCACCTCGGTATTGACAAAGTTGACAATTCCCGACAGCATCTGATGCTCCTCCTGCGACGAGCCACGGGCCAAATCGACAGCATCGGCCAACTCCTCGATAGAGATTTCGGTATTGCGTGAGGCAAGACGGCTCAGACGGCCTCCCGTACGAACAAGGATGTATGAGAGGGGGTAGGTGATAAACTTAAATACCTTAATAGGATATACCACAAAGCGGGCAAAGCTACGCGGCACGGTCTGCGAAAAGACCTTAGGCAGAATCTCACCGAAAAGCAACAAAAGGAAGGTCACCAGCACCGACTTAACGACAAACTCGAAGACGCTACTCTTGAACAGGAAGAGCGTGTCGATAATGTTTGACGAGAGGATAACGATACAGATGTTTACCAGATTGTTGGTCACAAGAATGGTGGCCAACAGCGAATCCACATCATCCAAAAGCGAGAGGATGGCGCGATTGCGGGCATCGGGTTTCGCACGCATGTCCTGCTGCTCACGCGTGGTGAGCGAGAAGAATGCCACCTCCGAGCCCGACACCAGAGCCGAGATGGTCAATAGCAGAACGGTGCAGGCCAGCTGGACACCCACGTGCAGGGAGAAACCCTGATATATGATTCCTAATGTTTCCAAATATTATAATTTGCGGGCCGAACATTATATGTCGACCCGTTTATCTACTACTAAAAGAGTTTATTATCATTAGAAGGTGATGGCACCTCCGCATTATCATCGCGAAGCTCCTGCTTGCGGCGGGGAACACCATCGT
>CAYLRH010000152.1:0-4365 GCA_964385905.1 uncultured Alistipes sp. | reverse complement strand
TTGCACTATACTTTTTATGCCCTGTATAGTGACAACTTTTTTCAGTTCAAGTCAATGAAGAACATACTAATTATCTTAAAAGTACAGATATAAATACTGATTTGTATAGTATAACGCAAATAGATGAATATACATATAACGTAAACATAAAACCCAATTCTGAAAACATAAGAATCGGATTTGCATTTAAGTCTATAAAAAATCCAGTACCCAACCGAGCCGGTTATGCTGTCGTTGTATGCAATCCAGATTCGAAGCAATAAAAAAAGCTACCCAATCGGGTAGCTTTTTAATTATATAATAACTCTTTCAGTTGCTCCACCGTGTCGGCTATCTGCTCGGCACCGGCCTGCTCCAGCTCCTCGCGCGAGCGGAATCCCCAGCTAACGCCAATGGAATGAATGCCTGCATTCTGCGCTGTCTTGATATCCACAGCCGAGTCGCCCACCATATAGCAATTCTCGCGTTCTACGCCCGCCTTGCCGAGAATCAAGTCCACGAGTGCCGTATCGGGCTTCAGGGGCACACCCTCGCGGTTGCCGCAAATATCCACAAATTCTATTGCGGGGAAGAATTTTCGTATCAGCTTCTCCGTGCCCGCCTGAAACTTATTCGATGCTACGGCTAACTTCGCCCCGTCGCGGTGCAGAGCCTCGACCAGCTCGACCATACCTGTGTAGGGTACGGTGTGGGTGTCGATATTCTCGATATAGAAATCCACGAAATCCTTTCTCGCGGCCTTCACGTACTCCTCGGTGCGTAGCTCCTCAGGCAGGGCGCGCTCAACAAGGCGCAGGATACCGTTGCCGACAAATGAGCAATACTCCTCGTAGGTATGCGTGGGCAGGCCACGCAGCGTGAGCATATGGTCGCAGCCAACGGCCAAGTCGCCGATGGTGTTGAGCAGTGTACCGTCAAGGTCAAATATTATCAGTCTGTTTTTCATTGTTTGAGCGTTTGAAAATTTTGTAACCTATGGCCGCCATAAAGATAGACATCAGCGGGCTGATATAGTTGAATACGCAGTAGGGCAGGTAGGTGAGTGTCGCCACACCCAATACGGTCGATTGTGTCATACCGCACGAGTTCCACGGGATAAGCACCGATGTAACGGTGGCTGAGTCCTCCACGCTGCGGCTCAGCAGACGACGCTCTAAATCGCGATTGTCGTAGAGGTTACGGAACAGGTTACCCGTAAGGATAATAGAGATGTATTGGTCACCCGTAGTGAGGTTGAAGAATATTCCCGAACAGACTGTCGAGCCTACAACACTTACCGTGCGGCGTGCCACACGAATAAAGAGTTGTGAGATGGCCGAGAGCATTCCGCTGCCGTACATCACACCTCCGAAACACATGGCGCAGATTATGAGCCAGATGGTATTCATCATGCCTCCCATACCGCTCGTGGCAACCAAGTCGTTTAGCAGTGTGTTGCCAGTCTCAATCGATGAGTTGGATGTTGCGACCTGAATAACGGCCTTGATGGATGCCATAGCCGAGGACGAGTCACTCGCGGCAATACCCATGATGATGTTGGGCTGTGCAATAACCATCGCAACAGCAGCCATCGCCACCGATGCAAACAGTGTCACGATTGCGGGCAGACGGCGTGAGATAAGCACGCCAGTAAGTACGGGTACAATCAGTAGCCATGCAGAGATATTATAGGTGCTGCTCAATGCCTGCTCGATGGCCATCGTATCGGCTACCGAGGCGGGTGATGCCGAGAGGCCAGCAATGGCGAATACAACGATGGAGATGATTAGCGATGGGGTGGTCGTAACCATCATATACTGAATATGTTTGAATAGTGGCACCTCGGCCGTAGATGAGGCCAGCACGGTAGTGTCGCTCATCATCGAAACCTTGTCACCGAAGTATGCTCCCGAAATGATTGCTCCAGCAATCCATCCGTCGTCGAAGCCCAAGGCACGACCTATACCCATCAATGCGACACCGATGGTTGCAATCGTAGTCCACGACGAACCAGTCAGCAACGATATGACGGAACATATCACACAAGAGGCGGGCAGAAATATTGATGGGTGGAGAATCTTCAGGCCGTAGTAGATGAGTGTAGGAATGACTCCGCTTGCCATCCACGTACCCGCTATGGCTCCGATGAGTAGCAGGATGATGAGTGCTGGTGTGGCACTATGCATATTTTTTACAACGGCATCCTCTAAATGTTGCCACTTGCAGCGGTATATACCCATCGCCATGGCAGTACATACGGCCGAGGCGGTGATGAGCGACAGCTGACTGCCTCCCGCGATAGCATCGCCACCGAAGAGTTTTATCGTAAGGGCAAGAAATATCACCAATACCACCAATGGCACAAGCGACATTCCGAGTGATGGTTGCTTTGTTGTGTTTTTATCCATACATTGTCAATTACTAAAGCGCAAAGATACTCAAAACCTATCAATTGCATGCCAAATATGTAAAAAGATAGCACGATAAATGCTATAATATCGGACTAAATTCCTATATTTGCATTACAAGCAAAGGATTTTTATGTTACGATTATCGCTTATAATAGCCACATATAACCGCTCGGCGTCGCTTATTCGGACGCTGGAGTCGGTCATTCAGCAGAGTGCCCCTACGTCGGAGTGGGAGTGTATCGTGATTAATAATAACTCTACGGACGATACGCCAGAGCGTTTTGCCGAGTTTGCTGCGGCACACCCTCACCATAATCTGCGTATGATTACCGAGCTGCGTCAAGGTCTGTCGTTTGCCCGTAATCGCGGTATCGGCGAGAGTGAGGCGGAATATATAGCAATCATAGATGATGACGAGCGTATTGCGCCCGACTTTATCGCTTCATATATCTCATTCTTCGACACTACATCCGATGCCGTAGCTGCGGGAGGTCCTATCGTGGCGGAGTATCCTTCGGGTCGTCCGCGCTGGATGTCGCGCTTCACCGAGCGCCCCGTGGCCAATACGATGTATTTTGGCGAGAAGACCCGACTCTTCCCCGAGGGACGTATTCCAGGCGGAGGAAACATGGCTATGCGTCGTTCGGCAGTGCGTCGATATGGCGTGTTTGACACCTCGTTGGGATATGTGGGCGAGTCGTTGGTTGGTGGTGAGGAGAGTGACCTGTTTGAGCGTCTGCGTATAGCCGAGGCGAAATATTACTATGTGCCGCAGGCTGTGATGTATCATATCATTCCCCCCGAAAAACTGACATCGGATTACATCTCGCGCCTGAGTTATAACGTGGGTGTCAGTCAGTTACGTCGAGCAAAGTTTTACCGACGTGTAGGTCGTGTGCGTTTGGCTGAGGTGGGTAAGTGGCTGGCAACTATTGTTTTGGCGGCGTGGTATTTTATTACGCTGCAGTGGGGAAAGGCTCGTTACCTGTTGAAGATGCGTTGGAATATAACGCGAGGATTGTGGAGCAAATAAAAAAATCTGGTCAAACGACCAGATTTTTTTATTTGATTTTAAATCGAAAGAATCTTCACGATATCCATATCCTTCAAATCCATCTTCTGCTGGTGGGCGATGGCCTTCTTGAATGGCACATAAACCAATTCGCCATTCTTTATTCCAATCATTACATTACGCTGTCCCTCCGACAGAGCCTCAATCGCCGTAGCACCCATCTTCGATGCCAGGATACGGTCCTTGGCCGTTGGTGAGCCACCACGCTGCAAGTGACCGAGGATTGTTACGCGGGCATCAAACTCCGGGAACTCCTTCTTGATACGCTCGGCCATGCCCAACGCACCGCCCGTAGCCTTGTTCTCCGCCACCAATACGATAGCCGAGTTCTTGCTCTTGCGGAAACCGTTGTTAATAAGGTCTGCCAACTGGTCTACCTCGGTCTCGCGCTCAGGGATGATTGCTGCCTCGGCACCCGAAGCGATAGCGCCGTTCAGAGCCAAGTAACCAGCCGTATTACCCATAACCTCCACGAAGAAGAGGCGCTCGTGGCTCGAAGCCGTGTCGCGCAACTTATCCACCGCATCGACGATGGTGTTCAGCGCTGTGTCGTAGCCGATAGTCTCGTCGGTGCCGTCGAGGTCGTTGTCGATAGTGCCAGGAAGACCTACGATGGGAATATCGAACTCATTGGCGAAAATCTGCGCACCAGAGAGCGAACCGTCACCGCCGATAACAACTAGAGCATCAATGCCCTGTGCCTTCATATTCTCGTATGCCTGCTGACGGCCTTCTGGTGTGCGGAACTCCTTGCTGCGTGCAGTCTTGAGGATTGTGCCGCCCTTCTGTATGATGTTGCTTACGCTCTGCGACTTGAACTCTATGATTTCATTTGTTACCAATCCGTGGTAGCCGCGCATAATGCCCTTTACTTTATATCCGTTGTAGATTGCCGTACGCGTC
>CAYLRH010000151.1:0-4386 GCA_964385905.1 uncultured Alistipes sp. | reverse complement strand
GACGGCCCTGGTCGTCGAAGCCGTGTGTCATCTCGTGACCGATAACCACGCCGATAGCACCATAGTTCACCGCATCGTCAGCCGATGAGTTGTAGAACGGCGGCTGCAAAATAGCTGCGGGGACGCAAATATCGGTTGTTGTGGGGTTGTAGTATGCGTTCACATACTGAGGAGTCATAAACCACTCGTCGCGGTCCACCTCCTTGCCGAGTTTGCGGATGTTGTCGGCTGTGTACCACGCATTGGCACGCTTGATGTTCTCCCAGTATGAGAGCGAGGGGTTGATTGTCAGCGATGAGTAATCCTTCCACTTGTCGGGGTAGCCAATCTTCACGGTGAAGGTGTTGAGTTTCTCGTGTGCCTTCGCCTTTGTTGTGTCCGACATCCACTCCAGAGCGTCGATGTGCTGGCCTAATGCCACCTGAAGGTTCTTCACCATCTCTATCATGCGCACCTTGTCGCTCTCGGGGAAGTACTTCTTCACATAAATCTCACCTACGGCCTCACCCAAAATACCGTTGGGCACAGCCATGGCACGCTTCCAGCGGGGACGCATCTCCTGCTGGCCCGACATCTGACGACCGAAGAAGTCGAAGTGAGCAGCGTAGAGCTCATCACCCACATATCCTGCGGCTGACGACATCACGTTGGCCACCAGGTAAGCCTTTACGGTCTCCACATCCTCCTTTGCGAAGAGGCTGAATACGGTGTCGAGCGCCTCAGGCTGACCTACGATAATCTTGTCGAACGAGCCGATACCCATCTCCGAGAAGTAGGTCTCCCACGCAAATGCAGCATAACGCTTCACGAAGTCGCCCTTGCTCATGGGGTTGTAGTTTGCCGCCACGTCGCGCAGCTCAACATTCGAGCGGAATGCCTCGGCCATCTTTGTCTCGAAGGCGAGTACCTTCTCTGCCTTTGCAGCCGCATCACCCCATCCGAGCATCGTGAAGGCCTTTGTCAGCCACTCGGTGTAACCCTTGCGCTTCGCCTCGTTCTCTGCGTCGAGGTAGTAGTCGCGGTTGCCCATGCCCAGACCCGACTGGTCGATGTAGAGGGCATTCATATTACTGTTCAGCAGGTCGGCGCTCACGTAAAGACCGAACAGGGGATTGCCTGCTGCGGTGTGTATGCGTGCTGTGGCGATGGCCAGCTCCATAGGATTGCTCAGTGCCATAATCTGCTCCACGTCGCTCTTCACGGGGTCTACGCCCTCGTTGTTCAGACGTACAGAGTCCAGACCCATGGTGTAGAGGTCCGAAATCTTCTGCTCTACGCTACCAGCCTCGGCCTTCGACTTTGTCATCGAGGCGAAGAGGTCGTTGAGGCGAATCTCGTTGTTCTCGCGCAGAATATCGAATACTCCGTAGCGAGAGAATTCGGGCTTCATAGGGTTTGCCTTCTGCCAGCCGCCCGTTGCATACTGGTAGAAATCCTCGTTGAGAGCCACGCTCTCGTCGAAGTTGGCGCGGTCGATGGCGGGAACGCTCTCGGCCTGCTTCTGTGAACAACTTGCCATAATAGCAATAGTTGAAATGGTTAATAAAATCTTTTTCATATTCGGTTTCTCATTAACATATTGTCTTCTCTATCTTTGCATCTCGCGGTCGGGAATCGCGCCTGCACCCTCGACAAATATATCGCCATTCTCGCGCAGCTCCACCACCGCAAATGCATTGTGGGGCAGCCCCTGCTCAATCATGCCTTGCAGGGTGAGGTAGTGAATACCCGCCCGGTGGCTGTAATGTCCGGGGTGATGATGCCCCTGAAATACCGCTCGCACCTGCTTGTGACGCTCGAGTATTGCCACCACCTCCTCGGCATTGCTGACGCATACGCTGCTTCTGACCTCCGAGAAGCTGTCCAGCAGCTGGTGCAGGAATATGAGCGTCGGTTGCGTGGGGTGTGCCGTAAGCTCCTCGTCGAGCCACTGCAACTGCTCGGCAGGAATCATCGCCTTCTTCCAGTCGAAGTTACCGCGGCAGTAGGGTGTTCCGTCGAGGTTGAAGTTGGCATCCAGCACTATGCAGCGTGTGCGATGCACGCAGAAGGAGTAGTAGCTGCGATTTCGTGTGCGACCAGCATTGTAGGTGTGTGCGAGGAACTCCTCTTTCGAGAGGCAATCCATGTCGTGGTTGCCCAGCACGTGGTAGGCAGGGCCGTTGAACGACTGGAACACCTTCTCTATCTGCTCCAGGAAACCGAGCGTAGGCTCCACCGCCGCATCGTGCGTGGTGTCCTTCATGTCGCCCAATTCGATGATGAAATCTACCTTCTCGCGGTTGAAATGCTCCACCGCACGTCGCATCTTCTCCATCGAGTGGCGGTAGTAGCGCGTGCCATTGGGCTCACGACCGGCATAGTGGGTGTCGGTCACCATACCAAAACGTAGCACGGGCTTCGCTGCTCTCTTTGCCTTCGCTGTTGCGGGCACTCCTGCCATAAGCAGCACACCGCCCGAAAGCACCTTTATAAATTCACTGCGTCGCATAGCGGGAATTAATCTTAATCAAATAAGGGCCGAGCGGACTCGACCCTTAAAAATTTTCATATATCAGTGAGGGTGGAATTTCAAATTTGAAACCTTCCCCTCTCCAATCTTGCTATAAATTGTATAACAATAGCTATTTTGAAGCCTGCCGAAGTCCGAGAAACCGCAGTTTACTGACGTAAATGAGGATTTCGAGGGCGAGCAGGATGCCAAAAGAGCATTGTTTGACAATTTATTTTCTAATAGCAGCTACGCCGGGCAACTCCTTACCCTCCATGTACTCCAACAAAGCACCACCACCTGTTGAAACGTATGATACCTGCTGTGCCAAGCCGAACTTGTTGATGCAAGCCACTGAATCACCACCACCGATGAGTGAGAATGCACCGTTAGCAGTAGCCTCAGCGATAGCGTCAGCCACAGCCTTAGAGCCTGTTGCGAACTTGTCAATCTCGAATACGCCTACGGGACCATTCCAGAGGATAGTCTTGCACTCAAGAATCTCCTTGCGGAAGAGCTCCTTACCCTGAGATGCGATGTCAACACCCTCCCAAGCGTCGGGAATAGCGTCAGCAGCAGCCTCCTGAGTGTTAGCGTTCTGTGAGAAGTCGTCAGCGATAAGAGCGTCGGGTGATGTAACAATCTTGATACCCTTCTCCTCAGCCTTCTTCAAAATCTCCAATGCTACGGGGAACATATCGGGCTCGCAGATTGAGTTACCTACCTTACCTCCCTGTGCAGCAGCGAAGGTGTAGGTCATACCGCCACCGATGATAATCTTGTCACACTTCTCCATCAACTTCTCGATGATAGTAATCTTTGTAGATACCTTTGAACCACCTACGATAGCCACGAAGGGACGCTGGGGGTTAGACATCACGCCGTCGATAGCCTTCAACTCGTTCTCCATAACGTAGCCGAACATCTTGTCATTGGGGAAGTAATCAGCGATAAGAGCTGTTGAAGAGTGCGCACGGTGTGCAGTACCGAATGCGTCGTTGATGTAGCAGTCAGCGTATGAAGCGAGCTTCTTCACGAACTCCTTCTGAGGACCCTCCTTGAGAGCCTTCTTAGCTGCCTTCTTCTCCTCGTCTGTTGCGTCCTCAGCCAAGCCGCGGGGCTTACCCTCCTCCTCAGCGTAGAAACGCAAGTTCTCCAAAAGCATAACCTCACCGGGCTTCAAAGCGGCAGCCATCTCAGCAGCCTTCTCGCCCATGCAGTCGCCAGCGAACTGAACCTTCTCACCCAAACGAGCCTCGATAGCGGGGATAATCTGCTCCAAAGAGAACTTGGGGTCGGGATTCTTCTTGGGACGGCCGAGGTGTGACATCAAAATCACAGCGCCACCCTTCTCCAACACCTTCTTGATGGTGGGGATAGCGGCACGGATACGAGTGTCGTCAGTTACCTGACCCTCGCCATTGAGGGGCACATTGAAGTCTACGCGGATAATAGCGCGCTTACCAGTGAAATCGTAGTTGTCGATTGCAAACATAGTTTTTTGTTTTTAAGTTATTTTTTGAGTATTCTTTTCGTTAAAAATCCATCAAAAGTGGCTCTCGCACCAAGGCTCACAGCCATTTGGCTGTAAAGTTAGTGAAAAAAACGTTACGTTAGGCTGTTATACCACCTTTTTTCCACTTTTTGGTTGCTCGGCAGCCCCCTTACGCCAAACTCTGCATCTCGATTAGCTTGGCATATATTCCGCCCTTGGCCATCAGCTCGGTGTGCGTACCCTGCTCGGCAATGCGACCTGCGTCGATGACGATGATGCGGTCGGCATTGTGAATTGTCGAGAGTCGGTGCGCAATAACCACCGATGTGCGACCTTCCAGAAGCGATGTCAACGCCTCCTGCACCAGCTTCTCGCTCTCGGTGTCGAGGGCCGAGGTGGC
>CAYLRH010000150.1:0-4392 GCA_964385905.1 uncultured Alistipes sp. | reverse complement strand
CGTTGTTGTGGGCGGTATCGAGGCCTCGTTGCGTCGCCTTACGCATTACGACTATTGGAGCGACTCGCTGAAACCCTCAATGCTCGTGGAGAGCGGCGCTGACCTGCTTATCTACGGTATGGGCGAGAGGGTAGTGCAGCAGGTGGCCAAGGCTATGCGTAACGGCTACAATGCCAAGTTGTTGCGCAAGATAAATCAGGTCGCTTTCGTGGCCGATAAGAGCTACGTTGAGCGCCTTGCCCCCGACACTACAAAGCTTCTGCACTCGTTTGAGGAGTGCCAGCGCAGTAAACGCGCCTTTGCCGAGAATTTTGTCGAGGAGGAGACGCTGAGCAATGCAATGGAGCCTACGACAACGCTTGTTGAGCAGGTAGGCGATAAGTATATCGTTGTCACCCCGCCAAATACAACGCTCTCGACCGAGGAGCTCGACCACTCGTTCGACCTCCCCTACGAGCGTGCCCCACACCCGCGCTACAACGGCAAGGGCGATATACCTGCGTGGGAGATGATTAAGTACTCGATAAATATCCACCGCGGTTGCTTTGGCGGTTGTGCTTTCTGTACTATCTCGGCACATCAGGGCAAGTTCATCAACTCGCGTAGCGAGCGCTCTATCCTCGCCGAGGTGGAGAAGGTGACTAAGATGCCCGACTTTAGAGGTTATCTCTCGGACGTGGGTGCCCCCTCGGCCAATATGTACCGTATGGGCGGTAAGAATCAAGCAGCCTGCCGCAAGTGTCACCGCCCCTCATGCTTGCACCCGAAGATTTGCCCCAACCTGAATAATGACCACCGCCCGTTGTTGGCTCTTTACGAAAAGATTCGTGCGGTGAAGGGTGTCAAGAAGGCCTTTATCGGTAGTGGTATCCGTTACGATTTGTTCGATGATTCGCCGTACTTCGAAACCGTTGTCAAGCACCACACTTCGGGTCGCCTGAAGGTTGCTCCCGAGCATACCGAGGAGCACGTGCTGAACATTATGCGCAAGCCTCCGTTTGCGATGTTTGAGCAGCTGAACCGCGATTTCCGCGACATCTGCGCTCGCAATGATTTGCGTTACCAGCTTATTCCCTACTTTATCTCCTCGCATCCGGGTTGCCGTGAGCAGGATATGAAGGCGCTGGCTGACAAGGTGTTGGGACGCCTGCATTTCGACTTGGAGCAGGTGCAGGACCTTACGCCTACGCCGATGACCTTGTCGTCTGTGATGTTCTACACGGGCGAGAATCCATATACGGGCGAGAAGGTGTATGTTGCTCGTTCGCAGGATGATAAGCGCAGACAAAAGTCCTATTTCTTCCGCGATGGAGCGGGCGTGCGACAGTCGGGAGGAGCAAGGGGAGCATCTGCTCGCAATCGCAACCCAAAACCAAGAAACGGAAAATATGTAAAACCCAATAAAAACTTAAAACGATGAAAAAGATTCAGATTTTATTCAAGTCGATGATTCTTGCGACCTTGCTCGTTGCGGTAGCTTGTGGCGGCAATCAGGGCAATAAGATTGCGATTGACTACGACAAACTGACATATCCCCAGCTTATGGAGCAGGCTGGCGAGGAGCAGGTGCAGGCGTGGTACGACTGCGATTCACGCATCGATGAGGATGAGGTGGCAGCACGTGGCAAGGAGCTGAAGGCGCAGAAGAAGCTCATCTGCTTCGACCTCGACGGCACGGTTACCAACCACCGCACCCCGATGATTCCCGAAAATAAAGCTGTGCTGGATAAGCTGATGGCTAATCCCGAGTATAAGGTTATTATGGTGGGTGCCGGCAATGCACGTCGTATCTTCGACCAGATGGGTGGCTACGCTATCGACATCGTGGCAAACTACGGTATGCAGGAGGCTACTGTGGTGAATGGCGAGTTTGTGGAGGTGCGCAACGACCAGTGTCAGGTGGACCGCGACTTCTTCCTTAAGACGGCGCAGATTGTACGTGACCGCTATGGCTTTACAGAGTACATAGGCGAGTCTGTTGAGTTCCACCCTGCGGGTATGGTCACTCTCGGCCTCCTCGGCTCGAAGGCCAAGACCGAGGATAAGCTTGTTTTCGACCCCGACAAGTCGAAGCGTCGCGCAATATATAAGGATGTGTGCGAGCTCTTCAAGGGTTACTCGGTATTTATCGGTGGCACAACATCGTTCGACATCACACAGATTCAGTACAATAAGTACGACGCAGTGATGAACTACGCCCATAAGCACGGCTACACACGCGACCAGGTGTTGTTCGTGGGTGATGACTTCGGCGATGGCGGTGGCGACAGCCATATTCGTCTTGCAGGTATGGATTACATCCACATCACCGATTTTACCAAGCTGCCCGAACGTATGTCATTCCTTTATTAGAATTATCTGATTGGCTATTTTGGCGTCTGCCTTGACCTCGAAATCCTCACATACTTCGGGTATGCTGCGGTTTCTCGGTCTGCGAGTAGCTTCAAAATAGCCTAATCATATAATCCTAATGTGCGTATCTAAACCAAACTTTCAACAATGAAAAAGATACTATTCGCAGTCATTGCATTTTTTGCCTTTATCTCTTGCGCTCCGACCGATGGCTATAAGTTGGTGTGGGCCGATGAGTTTGATGTTGATGGCGCTCCCAACCCCGCGAATTGGAGCTACGAGCTTATGCGCAAGGGTCAGGTAAACAACGAGGAGCAGGAGTATGTCAACAGCCTCGACAATGCGTGGGTCAAGGATGGCGTGATGCACATCAAGGCCATCAAGGAGGGCGAGCGCATCACCTCAGCACGTATGATTACACGCGGCAAGCAGCAGTGGCTCTACGGCAAGGTTGAGGCGAGCATCAAACTCCCGAAGGGTAAGGGCGTGTGGCCCGCATTCTGGATGATGCCTGCCGAGAGTAAGTATGGCGGCTGGCCCAAGAGTGGCGAGATTGATATTATGGAGTTCGTAGGTTATATGCCTGGCATAGTGCACGGTACAGTCCATACGGGCGAGTATAACCATATGATTGGCACTCAGAAGGGTACGAATACTCCTCTGCCATCGTGTAGCGATGAGTTCCACACCTACTCGTTAGAGTGGACAGCCGAGCGAATTGATATTGCCGTAGATGGCAATGTCTATTTCTCATTCGAGAACGATGGCGCGGGCAATACGGGTAGGTGGCCCTTTAATCACCCCTTCTACATTATTATGAATGTCGCCTTTGGTGGTGGCTGGGGCGGTGCCGAGGGTGTTGATTACTCGATTCTTCCCTGCGAGATGGAGGTGGATTGGGTGAGAGTCTACCAAAAGTAGAAATTCTCTTATTATACAATTCCTGGGAATGAGATAAAATAAAAAGCTGTCCGCGTAGGACAGCTTTTTTATATCTCCAACAACCCTTCGGGGAGTATCATCTTCATCTTCTTTCGCTCGAAGTCTATGCGCACGATAAATTCCTCGGCCGCGGGAATCAGTCGCTCACCCTCGCCGAAGTCGATACCGAAGAGGGGGTTCATATCGCTGTCGTAGTAGTCAGTAACCACGCCGCGCAACTTGCCGCACTCCACCTTGAAGCCGATAAGGTCCTCCATGTAGAATTCGTCATCATCCTCATCATCAGCAAGCTCCATATATAGCTCCTTACCCACCAGCTCCTCGGCACGACGTTGCGTGTCGAAGTCGGCAAAGCGGACATTGGCACCTGCCACGCCTCGGCGTTCGAACTCCTCGCAGTAGAGGGGCACGGGCAACGAGTCTATCTCGACAAAGAGAGGGTCAGTTGCGGGGTCGAAATCTTCGGGCAGGGTAGTGTAGAGCGATACCGACACACCTCCAGAGCTTATATCGCCAAAGAGACGTCCCACGCGGGCTACGGCTGTAAATCTGTTATCCATAGTAAAGTGTCAATTAACAAAAAAAGGCTGCCAACTTTTCTTGACAGCCCCGTGTGTTTCTAAGAAGAAAACTACTCTGCAGCCTCCTCAGTTGCCTCAGCACCCTCAGTCTCGGCAGCAGCAGCCTCAGCAGCGGCAGCAGCCTTAGCAGCAGCGATTGCAGCAGCACGCTCCTCCTTAACCTTGGTCTCAGCAGCCAATGCAGCCTTCTCAGCAGCCTTAGCGTCAGTAGCGAGCTTGTTCACCTTAGCAGCGATCTTGCTCTCCTTCTCACCAAGCCACTTGTTGAACTTAGCCTCAGCATCGCTCTCAGAGAAAGCGCCCTTAGCTACACCGCCCAACAGGTGCTTCTTGTACATAACACCCTTGTACGAGAGAATTGCTCGACAAGTATCGGTAGGTTGTGCGCCCTTGAGTAACCAATCCAAAGCACGATCGAACTTCAGATCAATTGTAGCAGGATTAGTGTTGGGATTGTAGATACCCAATTTCTCGATAAACTTACCATCACGTGGCGCTCTGCTATCTGCGGCAACGA
>CAYLRH010000149.1:0-4421 GCA_964385905.1 uncultured Alistipes sp. | reverse complement strand
CGACGGCATCAAGATACCCGACTTGGGACCAGAGCTCAGCGGGAAGAAACCCTCAGGCAGACCCAAGAAGGGAATATCGACATCCTCGATGACGAGGTGACCACCTCCCATGATGACCTTACCATTGTCGCCGGGGATAACCTTCGCCTTGGACATGTAGTAGTAGAAGTGGGGGTGCTCGGTCTCATCGCAGGTGGTGTACATACCATCGGCAATATGAATTGAGTTGTCCTCCATCTTCTTTACGTCCTGACCGATAAGCCATCCGTCACCCTGCTGTGTGGCAATGCCCTTAATCTTGGCACGCTGGCTTTCGATGTTGTAGGCGATGGTGTCCATATTGAGCGACGTGCTACCCTGCTTGAATAGGGGACGTGTTACGGTTGGCAGACCATCAACGGTGTCGGCCTTACCGTAGGCATAGATATTCTTTGTGTCGAGGTCGATATTCATGAAATCGGCCTGCAAGTTCATGTTGTCGTATGTTACATCGCCCTTTTCGTAGAGATAGACCATCTTCTTACGCATGTCGTAGTAGAGCGAATCGGTTGCACGGCCCTTGATGATTCGGTCGAGTCCAGAGCCCGACCTGCGACGCTGCACAATGGTATCACCGAGTGTGGCCAGCGAATCCTGGTCTATGCCCGCTGCTGTCATAACCGAATCTACGGTTTCGCGTAACTCCCTTGCACGTCGTATGCTGTCGCGCCTGAGTGTATCCTGCTCCATGGTCGCATGACTATGGACTAATGCAGGAGCTACGGGTAATCCGAATACGAATTGCACGAATATGAGCACAACGGCTACCGAAAGGATATATTTAGCTCTTAATTTTCTCAAAATATCAATAATTTTTCGTAACTTTGCCGACAAGTCGGCAAAACCGCTCGAAAAGGGGCTTGTGGCCTGTTCGAGTGAGGTTTTTTAACCGACAAATATAACGTTTTTTTACGTATTACCGCTAATATTTCGGCAGTTTTTATATGAAACGTTTAGTCCGTTGTCTGCTTTTGATTCTCTTTTTCGCCTTTGGCGGGGATTTCGCACACGCTCAAAATAACGAAGCGGGGGTGCGCGTTATTGTCATTGATGCCGGTCATGGTGGCAAGGCTTTCCCCGGTGCGGTGTATGGCGGAGTGAAGGAGAAGGATATAAATCTCGCGGTGGCGTTGAAGCTGGGCGCATTGATTGAGCGTGAGTTGCCCGACGTGAAAGTGGTATATACCCGTAAGAGCGATACGGCCCTCGGCAAGAGTTTGAACGAAGACCTTACGGCACGTGCCAATATTGCAAATAAGGCGAATGGCGATTTCTTTATCTCAATCCATGCCAATGCAGCGCCGAAGGCCACATCGGTAAGGGGTGCTGAAACACTTATCATGGGAGAGAGTGAGAAGGAGACGCGTTATAACGAGAGCGCTCTGTACAACAACAATAAGGAGGAGTTGATTGATATGTCGGATGCCAATACGGCTGCTATGGTGAGAGCATATATTCAAAATTTGCAGTTCACCTATGGCCAGTATAGCGAGATGATGGCGCGGATAATGCAGTCACACTATCAAAAGGGTGGTCGTGCAGTACGTCCCGTGAAGCGACAGCTACTTAAGGTTTTGTACGCAACTGATATGCCGAGCGTGCTTACCGAGTTGGGCTTCATGACCAACAAGAGCGAGCTTGCGTATATGAACTCCGAGAAGGGCCAAAATGCCTATGCCCGTATGCTGTGTAACGCGGTGAAGGAGTATGTAGGTCATATCAACCGTTTGGCGGGTGTTGCCACGACAATGGTTGAGCCTGCTGAGGCAGAGGAGCTCCCGACACAGATGCCAGAGCCGGAGATTGAGAAAAAGAGTGAGAAGCCGGCATCAGTGGCCGAGAAGAGCGTAAAAGCAGAGGCGAAGAGTGCATCCGATGAAGGGTATGCCATACAGTTGTTAGCTTCCGATAAGAAGGTTAAAAATTCGGATGCGCAATTCAAGAGCTATCGTGGTAAGGTTAATTGTTACGAAGGCGGTGGCGTGCTGAAGTATAAGTATTGCTACGGAGATTTTGCCACAAGGGCCGAGGCACAGCGAAAACTGTCGGAGGTAAGACGCACGTTCAAAGATGCCTTTGTCGTGCATTACAGCAATGGAAAAATTGTCAAGTAGCACTTGCTGGGTTGGGAAGAATAAAAAGAAAAAGATATGAAAAAAGAGGTAAAAGTTGGATTATTTGCAGTCCTCGTTCTGCTTGCGGGATGGGGTGTGGCTCGATTCCTTAAGGGGTCGGAGATTTTTAGTAATAGCAACACTTATTATGCTTATTATGACCAGGTTGGAGGCATTCAGCCCGCATCGTATGTGATGCTTTATGGTGTAAAGGTGGGCTCGGTCGCAAATATTACGCTCGACGAAGATCCGTCGAAGGGTGTAGAGGTGGCAATCTCGGTAGATAAGCGTTACAAGATTCCCGTAGATTCGAAGGCCAAAATCTTCAACGACGGTATCATGGGCGGAAAGGCAATCGAGATTGTATATGGTAAGTCGTCGGAGTTTATCCCCAAGGGTGGCACTATTGAAACAGAGACGGGTACAGACCTGTTTGACATGGCTGGCTCGGAGATTGACTTCTTGAACGAGAAGATTTCGGCTGTGGTGGATGGCCTGACGGTGACGCTCGATAGCGTGAATAAACTCCTTGCAGCTAACACCGAGAGCTTGACAAATATTATGGCCAACGTAGATGGCGTTACAAGCAATGTGAACACCATGCTCGCCAAGGAGCGCGAGCATCTGGAGCAGGCTCTGGCATCGCTCAGCAAGTTCTCAAAGAGTTTGGGCGATAACTCCGAGCAGGTGGGTGGTATTATCGACAACCTTAATAAGTTCTCAGGCCAGCTTGCCGAGGCAGAGCTTGTGTCTGAGTTGGAGCAGTTGGTTGAAGAGTTGAACGGAGTGTTGGCATCGGTTAAGGACCAGAATGGCAGCGTGGGTAAGTTGCTCAGCGACGGACATCTGTATGATAACCTGACAACAGCTACCGATAACCTGTCAACCTTGTTGGCCGATTTGAAGGAGAATCCTCATCGTTATATAAATATCTCTGTATTTGGCAGCGACCCTGTAAGAAAGGTCGAGAAGGCTAAGGCTAAGGCCGAGAAGAAGGCTATCAAGCGTGCCGAAGAACTGGCTGAGAAGCAGCACGAGCAGCAGATGAAGGAGTTGAAGCAGGCCGAGTAAAGAAACCACGAGATGATATATCCCGCAAATTTTGAGCAGAAGATCGGTTTTGATCGTCTGCGTGAACAGGTTACGGCCCTGTGTAGTATGCAGGCGGCGCGCGAGATAATCGCGGGGGAGCGTTTTTCCACCTCGCGGGCAGAGATTGAGCGTCGTCAGGATATTGCCGACGAGATGCGTACGCTGCTTATGCTCGATCCCGATGCACCACGTGATGAGTTTCCCGATATGGAGGCTGTGATGGCCAAGATTGGAGTCGAGGGGGCGTTCCTCTCAACCGAGGAGGTGGTTGTTCTGCGTCGTGCGTTGACCGCTGTCGGAAATATGGTCGGTTTTGTGATGAACCGCCCGGAGGAGAAGTATCCGCGCCTGCGTAAGCGTAGCGAGAGCGTATGCGTCTTTCCCGATGTGGTGCGTCGCATAAATCAGCTTGTCGATGATGAGGGGCAGATACGCGATGGAGCTTCGCCGCAGCTGGTGATGATTCGCCGCTCAATACGCGAGCATGAGGGGCAGGTGTCAAAGCGCCTGAATCAGGTCTTGAATAACGCCAAGCGTGCCGGTATTGTGGATGCCGAGGCGATGATTTCCATCCGCGATGGTCGTGCCGTGATTCCCGTGTCGGCAGGAAATAAACGTAAGTTGAATGGTTTTATCCACGACGAGTCGGCTACGGGTAAGACCTTCTATATAGAGCCCGTAGAGGTTGTTGAGCTGAATAATCAGCTCAAGGAGTTGGAGTATGCCGAGCGCAGAGAGATTGTGCGCCTGCTTACCGAGTTTACCGAGGAGCTACGTCCCGATGCCGAGCCTATCGCTTCGGCTGGTGAGTATCTGGCCGAGATGGATGCCGTGCGTGCCAAGGCACGTTGGGCTATCGAGAATGGGGCAGGCAAGCCTATCGTATCGACGGATGACCGTCTGGTTTTGCGTCATGCGTTCCATCCTCTGTTGGCGCAGACGTTGAAGCGCGAGAAGAAGGAGCTTGTGCCGCTGGATATGCAGCTCGACAAGCAGAAACATATATTGGTTATCTCTGGACCCAATGCCGGCGGTAAGTCTGTCTGTCTGAAGACTACGGGTATGGTGCGCCAGACATCCAGAAGCGGCGCTTCCCGCCCGGCCTACAGCGGGCAGCGGCCCTCCGACCGGCGCGCGCCCCAGCGCGGCACCTCTCAGCGTCCATCCTCCTCGAGG
>CAYLRH010000148.1:0-4432 GCA_964385905.1 uncultured Alistipes sp. | reverse complement strand
TTGATGGCTGCAAATATGATGTTGGCTGCCAAGTCGTTGGGATTAGGTACAGTTTGCATGGCAGGCCCTATCGGATTCTTCTCGCAGCCCGCAGGTGAGAAGTTCCGCAAGTCGCTCGCATTCAGCGAGGGTTACGAGCCCCTTCTCTGCATCGGTATCGGCTATCCCGACGAGGAGCCCGCAGCAAAGCCCCGCAACAAGGAGGTTATTAAGTACGTTGAATAAAAAATTCCCTGACCAATGAAGAACCTTAATTCAAAACTTTTCTACTCGCTGACGGGCGCTGCTGCCGTGGCATCGTTGCCATCGTGCGCACCCAAGCAGGCCGAGCCGCAGGGGCCCTACAACATCGTCTATATTATGACCGACGACCATACGGCACAGATGATGAGCTGCTACGACCGTCGTTACGTTCATACGCCCAACCTCGACCGCATTGCCGAGGATGGTGTGCGCTTCACCAATAGCTTTGTTGCCAACTCGCTGAGTGGTCCCAGCCGCGCATGTATGATTACGGGCAAGCATAGCCACGCCAACGGCTTCGCGGACAATGATGCCAAAACAGTCTTCGACAATACGCAGCAGACCTTCCCCAAGCTATTGCAGGCGGCAGGCTATCAGACTGCCGTCGTGGGCAAGTGGCACTTGAAGAGCGTTCCCACGGGTTTCGACTATTGGGAAATTATCCCTGGGCAGGGCGACTACTACAACCCGCGTTTCATCACTCCACAGGATACACTGCGCAACGAGGGTTATATCTCGGACCTTATCACCGACAAGAGTCTGAAGTGGCTGGATGAACGCGACAAGGAGAAACCCTTCTGCATACTTATCCACCACAAGGCGTGCCACCGCGAATGGCAGCCCGATTTGAAGTACCTGAACGAGTATGAGGATGTTACATTCCCCATTCCCGACACCTTCTACGACACCTACGAAGGTCGCGTAGCAGCTCAGGCACAGGAGATGAGCATCGCCAAGGATATGAAGATTGCCGCAGACAACAAGGTAATCCCGAAGGACGAAAAATCTCGCGAGTATCGCGAATACCGCTATGCCGTAAGTCGTCTTACACCCGAGGAGAAGGCCGTTTACGACGAGTTCTACGGCAAGATTTCGGAGGACTACTACGCTAAGAATCCGCAGGGCAACGACCTGGCGGAGTGGAAGTTCCAGCGTTATATGCGCGACTACGCCAAGGTTGTAAAGTCGGTTGACGACAATGTAGGTCGTGTGCTGGATTACTTGGAGGCAAATGGTCTTAAGGAGAATACGTTGGTGGTTTACACCTCTGACCAGGGATTCTATATGGGCGAGCACGGCTGGTTCGACAAGCGCTTTATGTACGAGGAGTCGTTCCGCACACCGTTGGTGATGAGTCTGCCCGAGGGTTTCGACCGCAAGGGCGACATCGAGGAGATGGTGCAGAATATCGACTACGCTCCCACATTCCTTGAGTTGGCAGGTGTGGAGGTTCCTGAGGATATTCACGGCGAGTCTATCGTGCCTCTGCTCAAGGGTGAGAAGCCCGCTTCTTGGCGCAAGTCGCTCTACTACCACTATTACGAGTTCCCCGCCGTACATATGGTTAAGCGCCACTATGGTGTGCGCACCGAGCGTTACAAACTCATGCACTTCTACAACGACATCGACGTATGGGAGTTGTATGACTTACAGGAAGACCCGCAGGAGTTGAACAACCTCTATGGCAAGGATGGTTACGACCAGATTACCAAGGAGCTGATGGAGGAGTTGAAGCGTTTGCAGGAACAATACGACGATCCGATTCGTCTGGCCGAGGCACAAAAGTAGCATGAGCCAGAAGAGTCCTATCATAATGCCCTTTGCAAGGCCGCTCTACGTTATGGCAAAGCCCGTGGGAGCGGCCTGCAATTTAGCTTGCGAGTACTGCTACTATCTCGAAAAGGCGGCACTCTACGACTCTGCGCCACGCACGCTGATGAGCGACGAGGTACTGGAGCGTTTCATTGCGGAGTACATTCGCTCGCAGACCACCCTTGAGGTCTATTTCACCTGGCACGGCGGCGAGCCGTTGATGCGCCCCATCGCCTTCTATCGCCGTGCATTGGAGTTGCAGAAGAAATATGCCGCAGGACGCACCGTCGTAAACAGCATACAGACCAACGGCACGCTCATAAATGAGAAGTGGTGCGAGTTCTTCCGCAAGAACAACTTTCTGGTAGGTGTTTCGATTGACGGACCAGAGGAGTTTCACGACGAGTTTCGTCGCAACAAAGCGGGGCGCCCTTCGTTCAAGGATGTGGTGCGTGGCATACGCCTGCTCAACCGCTACGGCGTGGAGTGGAACGCCATGGCTGTGGTTAATGATTTCAACGGCGACTATCCGTTGGATTTCTACCGTTTCTTCCGCGACGAACTGAAGTGTCGTTATCTGCAATTTACGCCCGTTGTGGAGCGCATAATCGAGCGCGAGAATGGTCTGCAACTCGCATCGGGGCGGGAACAGGGAGGCGAGCTGACCGACTTCTCCATCACGCCCGAACAGTGGGGGAACTTTCTCTGCGAGATATTCGACGAGTGGGTACGCAACGACGTGGGAGAGATGTTCGTGCAGATTTTCGACTCCACGTTGGCCAACTGGGTGGGCGAGCAGCCCGGCCTATGTACGCTGAACAGCTACTGCGGCCATGCGGCTGTGATGGAGTATAACGGTGATGTGTATTCGTGCGACCACTTTGTCTTTCCTGAGTATAAGTTAGGGAACATCTGCACCGACTCCCTCGCCGATATGATGTATGGCGAGCAACAGCAGAGATTTGGGGCAATCAAGCACAAAGGACTACATTCGCGATGCCGCAAGTGCCGTTATGAATTTGCATGTCACGGCGAGTGCCCCCGTAATCGCTTTGTTACGGCAGATGGTGAAGCTGGGTTGAACTACCTCTGCGAGGGGTATCACCGCTTCTTCGACCACGCAGCTCCCTACATGGAGTTCATGAAACGCGAACTGGCCGCAGGACGCGCTCCGGCAAATGTAATGGGTTGGGATGGGGAGTAACTGGGTACATCACAAAGCTTGTTTATGCAACTTTTTTTGCAAAAATATTCATAAAGATTTTGATATATCATCTAATTGCGATATATTTGTACTTAGTAATTTTTGAATTTACTTAAGAAATATGATGAACCACTATTATTTTAAGCGATTTTACTTTTACCGTGCGAACGGTCAGGATGTCGTATGCTAAAATGAAGTGATTCAGTTGCGTTATATAATCCTGACCGTGCAAGATGGTCGGGATTTTTTTATTTATTTGATATGCAAAAAATTGCGATACAAGGATACGAAGGGTGCTTCCACCACATCGCCGCAAATCTCCATTTCGGCCGCGATATTGAGATTCTGCCATGCGACACATTCCGCGCTGTGGCGACGGCTGTAAAGAGAGGCGATGCATATATGGGACTGATGGCCATCGAGAACTCAATAGCAGGCTCTATCATCCCCAATTACAGCATTTTACAGGATGAAAACCTGCAAGTAGCGGGCGAGGTATATCTCCCCATCAAGCAGAATCTTATGGTACTGCCCGACGTAGAGTTAGAGGACATACGCGAGGTGGAGTCGCACTCGATGGCACTGTTGCAGTGTATCGACTACCTGGACGAGCACGACTGGAAACTCATCGAGAGCGAGGATACTGCCCTCAGCGCCAAGCACATTGCCGAGAAGGGATTGCGTCATACGGCAGCCATCGCCAGCGAGCTTGCGGCTGAGATGTTCGGGCTGAAGATTATCGCACCGGAGATAAACACCATAAAGAGTAACTACACCCGTTTCATGGTGTTGAAGCGCTACGACCACAACATCGACAAGGATGTGAACAAGGCTTCGCTCTACTTCAAGACCGACCATCAGGAGGGCTCATTGCTCAAGGCACTGAGTTGCTTGGATGGTGTAAACCTCTCGAAGTTGCAGTCATACCCTATTCCAAGCGAGCCGTGGCACTATTTATTCCACATAGATTTGGAATTTTCGTGCATTGATGATTATATTCGCAATCTGAATAGCCTGCAAGAGGCGACCGAAGAGGTACACGTCTACGGCGTATATCGCAGTGGCAAATAGAGGAATAATTAAAGATTAACATATAAACTAAACACAGAAAAACTATGGCAAAGGTTGAAATTGCTCCCTCGCACCGTATGGATTGCATTAAGGAGTATTACTTTTCAAAGAAAAACCGCGAAATCGCAGAGTTGCGCAAGGCTGGTCGTGACATCATCAGCCTCGGTATCGGTAGCCCCGATATGCCCCCCGCACAAGCCGTAATCGACCGTTTGGCAAAGGAGGCACAGCGTCCCGACGTACACGCATATCAGCCCTACAACGGTAGCGAGCTGTTGCGTAAGGCTTACGCCGACTGGTATGAGACGTGGTACAACGTGA
>CAYLRH010000147.1:0-4440 GCA_964385905.1 uncultured Alistipes sp. | reverse complement strand
CTTAAAATCCTGTGGCCAGTAATGGCCGTGCCGGTTCGACCCCGGCTTCGAGTACCAAAACTAAATAGATGTGTTCAAAAAACCGCTCACACAGTAACGTGAGGGCGGTTTTCTTTATACTAATATTCAACTTTAATCTAACGAAGGGAATACTTCAACATACAACATTTTGAGAGTTATAAAAGAATTAAAGTTATTAATAATGCATTTATCCCATATTGAAAAGTGTGTTATTTTCGGTTCTACCTCATATAAATTAAGCCACAAAGTAGATATTCTAGAAATTATAACAAGATAAACGGCAACAAAGACAAAAGAAACTTAACCCTTAACAACGCATCTTAATATTTATCGTAGCGATATTTGCTGTTATATTCTACATCAACAACCTAGCAATCATGTCAGATAATTACATAGTTTGCTGAACAGAAGATAAAGATTATATCAAGTATAGCGATGGTACTGCTTGATGGCTATTCACATACATATAACGAGAGGTTAACAATTATTGCTCGGATAAATATGCGTTTTGCATCGAATAATTTTCAACAAAAAAAGTGTAGCCCACAAAAGGACTACACTTTTTATCTGCAAGCATAAAATATATACTATTCGTATCGGCCACTCTTAAGGCGGTCAACCTCCTCGCGGGTGAGGAAACGCCACTGGCCACGCTTAAGATTTTTCTTGGTGATACCGGCGTAATATACGCGGTCGAGTTTCTGCACGGTGTAACCCAGATGCTCGAAGATACGACGCACGATACGATTGCGGCCCGAGTGAATCTCAATACCTACCTCCTTTTTGCTCTCACCTACATATGCAACCTCATCGGCATAAATCTCGCCATCCTCAAGAGTAATACCCTCGGTCATCTGCTCCATATCGGCACGCGTGAGGGGCTTATCAAGCGACACCTGATATACCTTCTTCTTCTCCAACGAAGGGTGCGTCAGCTGACGAGTCACATCGCCATCGTTGGTAAAGAGCAACAATCCGAGAGAGTTTTTATCAAGACGACCTACGGGGTAGATACGCTCCGAGCAAGCTCCCTTCACCAACTCCATTACGGTCTTGTCGGCGTGGGGATCCTCCAACGACGTTACATATCCCTTAGGCTTGTTAAGTACGAGGTAAACCTTCTTCTCGCCCTGCACCTTCGAGTCATTGAACTTAACCTCATCGGTAGAGCGAACCTTTGTACCAAGCTCCGTAACAACCTGACCATTAACGGTCACCAGACCTGCCGTAATAAAATCATCAGCCTCACGACGTGAGCAAAGGCCCGACTGTGCGAGGAAACGATTCAGGCGCATCTCGCCCATCTGCTTTGCAGCATACTTGGGATAGTTACGCTCGCCATCTCCCGAACGGAAAGGCTTGCGACCACCCTTAAAGCCACCACGGCTCTGCTCCGAGCGGCCATTGTAGCTACGGCACTTAAACTCCTGACCGCCAAAGTCGCGCTCCTCGCGATGATTCTCCGATTGGCCGAAACGGCTTGCGCCAAACTTCTTTGAGTAACCCTCCTGACGAGCCTGTGAACGACCGCCCTCATTGCGGTTTGCACCAAAGCGGGGCTTCTCGCCACGCTGCGAACGCTCATCGTGGAATGAACGCTCACCATAGTTGTTCTTCAGACGGTTATCTGACGAAAAATTGGGGTTATACGAGGCACGACGGCCTGCATCCTTACGACCAAAGGTCGTACGCCCCTCGTTGTCGGCATCACGCCGAGGACGGGGACTACGCTCAACATGCTCGGCTGTTGTCACGCGGTTACGCTTGTCACGACCGAAACGCGATACGGCCGACATTGAGTCCTGTTTTGTATTCTTCATAGTATTATAATAATTTGCGGGTGCAAAGGTAATCGAAATTTTCGGATAGCGAACAACTTACAAGCCATTTCGTGCTAAAAAACGCATTACACCACTCTTACATCCAAAAAAAACAACATTTTTCCTATATTTGCGCATCGGTTAAGCAGCATTGGTCAGAATATATGAATATGAATCGCGAAATATTGCGCATCGCACTGCCAAACATCATCTCCAACATCACCGTACCCATAATGGGTATTGTCGGAACGATGATTGCCGGCCACTTGGGCGACTCGGTTACAACCATCGGGGCGCTGGCCATCGGTGTGTCGATATTCAATTTCATATATTGGAACTGCGCATTCATCCGTATGGGCACAAGCGGCATCACAGCGCAGGCCTTTGGTGCTGGCGACAACCACACCACAACGCTTATGCTTGCACGCGCCACAGTGGTCTCGATGGTACTGGGAGTGTTGATGCTAATCTTCCAAAAACCACTCGGACAGGCTGCCATCTACATCATGAACGGCAATGACATGGTCGCTGACTACTTTTTCGCCCGCATCTGGGCAGTGCCTGCGGGAGTTTTATTGTTTGGTCTGAACGGATGGCTTACGGGTATGCAGAATGCTGTTATCCCGATGGTCGTGGCCATTATTGTCAACGTTGTCCACATCATCTTCAGCCTATGGTTTGCCTTTCCGATGGAGATGGGTATCGTGGGTATCGCCTACGCCTCCATCGTGGCACAATGGGCTGGCGTGGTGCTTACATGCGTAATTGCGTGGCGACGCTACCGCCACTCTTTTGTGGCTATATCGTGGAGTGAAGTAATGGAACTGAAGGCTCTCAAAGGCTTTTTTGCCATCAACCGCGACATCTTCATCCGCACCTTATGCGTCGTTGTTGCCTACACCTTTATCACAGCCGCATCGGCACGTATGGACAACCCAATAATCCTGGCCGTAAACACCATCTTGATGGAGCTTTTCACACTCTTCTCATATATGACCGACGGCTTTGCCTATGCAGCCGAGGCGCTGACGGGGCGTTTTATCGGGGCAAAGGATGGGCGTTCGTTACGCGAGTGTGTAAAGAAATGTATGGTGTGGTGTATGGTCGTGGGTGTAGCTTACGTAGGAGTCTATATCGGCTGGTGGCGCGAGTTGCTGGGATTGTTTGTGGAGGATGGTGCCAACGCCGTGCAAATCATCGAGTATGCGGGACACTATATAGGTTGGATTATCGTGATTCCGCTGGCAGCCTCTCTGCCCTTTATGATGGACGGAATTATGGTTGGCGCTACGCAGTCGCGCATTATGCGTAACTCGATGTTGCTGGCCACGGTCGCATATTTTATTCTGTTCTACGCATTAGAGCCCCTAATGGGCAACAATGCCTTGTGGCTGGCATTCACGTCGTATATGTTCCTGCGTGGCGTATTCCAATACCTTATGTCGCACCGTCTGCAAACCATCTATGCACAGGCCGAGAAATAGAAAAGGCAGGAATCCCGAACGATAGATTCCCGCCTTCAATATATGCTTATGGTTGGTTTTTATTTATTTGTTTGCATCGCCCTGCATTGCAAATACAACAGGAACAGTGTACTTTACTCTTACCTTCTCGCCACGCTGCGTGCCGGGCTCCCACTTGGGTGAGGTCTTGAAGATACGCTCAACCTCCGCTGAGAGCAACTTATCGGGCGAAGCCATTACGGTGAAATCCGATGTAGAGCCATCCTTCTCAACAACGAACGAGAAAATCACGCGACCTGAAATATTCTTCTCCATAGCCTCGGCGGGGTACTGAATCTGGCTCTGCATCCAATTACGGAACGCGTTCAAATCACCTCCCTGGAATGTAGGCATTTTTTCAACCTTGATATAGGGGACATCGTTACCCAGCGGTGCAGGCGCGCTATTTGACGTCGTTTGAGTCGCCGCATCACTCTGCATCTTGAAAACGATAGGAACAGTGTACTTTACTCGCACCTTCTCACCACGCTGTGTACCGGGCTCCCACTTGGGGCAAGTCTTGAATATACGCTCAACCTCGTCGGCAAGCGATTTGTCGGGCGAAGCCAGCACCGTATAGTCGGACGTAGAACCATCCTTCTCAACAACGAATGAGAAAATCACGCGACCTGAAATATTCTTCTCCATAGCCTCGGCGGGGTACTGAATCTGGCTCTGCATCCAATTACGGAACGCATTCAAATCACCACCCTGGAATGTAGGCATCTTCTCAACCTTGATATAAGGAGGGTCTTGCTCCTGCTCTGAAGATTTCATTCGTGTAGAATAACCTACCACTTTAATATCTGCGCTCGTCGTTTCGCCCTGCTTGGCAATTGCAATCACTCTATCCCCAGTTGCATTATCTAAAACGGCGGTATCGCCATCCTTTTTGAGTTCAATTACAACTACACCATTCTTTGCATCTTCCTCAATAATATTGTACTTGGCAAGCTCCTCTTTATAAATCTTGAAGACATTAACAGACTTGATGGTATTGGCGTCAATTTTCGACATCTCCTCATAAGCAACCACCTTTCCGTCAATAACAACAATAGGATTAGGTTTCTCGTCAGTTTGCTCATTTACAAAATTTT
>CAYLRH010000146.1:0-4462 GCA_964385905.1 uncultured Alistipes sp. | reverse complement strand
CTTGATTATCTTTTCATTGAGGTCAATGAAAAGATTGACCGTACAACATCCTCCCTGCCACGCGATATAGAGCGTCCGAAGGTATTGAAGGCAAGTGCTACGGATATCCCAGCCTTCTATATCGATATGACTCTGCGTGGAGAGCAGCCTACGGCGGTTCGCGATGAATTGCAACCCGTATCTGAAGAGTTTCTTGAGCTTAGCCGTTTTGCCGAGCAGGTCATCACCAAGCGTATCGAGCAGTTGGACGAGGTGGCTATGGTTGATATGAGTGGAGGCGTGGATTCGGAGTTGCTCATTATCCCCGATGAAGCGTTGCTTCGTCAGGCGGGTATCACCATATCAGATATTGAGTTGGCACTGCGTAGTATGGATGTGTCATTGGGAAGCCTTACGCTGCGTGATGGTGAGTACCAATATAATGTCAAGTTTAAGAGTGTCGCCACCTCGGCAAAGGATGTGGAGGATATGTTCCTCAAGGTCAGTGGCCGTCTGTTCCGCCTTAGCGAGTTGGCACGTGTTGTTGAGCATCCCTGCAAGCGACAAGGTATGGTTACATCGAATGGCAGGGATGCCATCACGCTGGCTGTTGTTAAGCAGTCGGATGCCCGTATGTCTGACCTTAAGGAGTCACTTGATGAGCAGTTGCAACACTTCTCGAAGGACTATCCCGATGTGGAGTTTACCATCACGCGCGACCAAACGGAGCTGTTGGACTACTCTATCAATAACCTCATAGATAATATCCTGGTGGGTATCGTGCTGGCCTGCATTATCATCTTCTTCTTTATGCGCGATATGCGCTCGCCCGTGTTGGTTATTTTGACTATCCCCATCACGCTGGTCATCACGCTCTTGGTCTTTTACCTTATGGGTATATCGATTAACATCATCTCTCTGTCGGGCCTTATCCTGGGTACGGGTATGATGGTAGATAACTCTATTATTGTTGTAGATAACATCACGGCTCGTTGGCAGCGAGGTGAAACATTGATAGAGGCCGTGGATAGGGGAGCAAGGGAGGTTATGATGCCAATGCTATCGTCTATCCTTACTACCTGTGCTGTCTTCGTGCCATTGATTTTTATTAACGGCATGGCTGGTGCTATGTTCTACGATCAGGCTATGGCCGTCAGTATTACTCTGTTTGTGTCGTATGGAGTGGCTGTTGTGCTTTTGCCCGTCTATTACCGTCGTTTGTATCGTTCGTTTCCTACCTTCCGTCCTACGCCGTGGCTGGAGCGCTTCTCTTTTGATAGGCTGGAGCAGCACTATGACCAATTGCTGAAATGGTTTTTCCGCCATAGAGCGGTTATGTGGGCTACATATGTTATCTCATTTGTTGGCCTTGTGGGGTTGTTCTTCGTTGTAGATAAGGAGCGTCTGCCCGAGATGACATATAGTGATATGTTGGTTAGGGTGGATTGGAATGACCGTATCTCTGCCGAGGAGAACTCACGCCGTACTGATGCCTTGCTATCGTCGCTTGGTGAACGCGTGGCGCACTCTACGGTTATGGCTGGTGTGCAGCAGTTTATCCTCTCGCATACCGAGGATACAGGAGTCTCGGAGGCTACGATATACCTTAAGTGTCACGATTCGCAGGATGTGGAGCCCGTGCAACGAGATATTGAGGAGTATTTACGCCGTACAGCCCCCGATGCTAATTGTTCGTTTGGTGTGTCGGGTAATATCTTCGATATGATTTTTGCCGATAAGGAGGCTACTCTCACAGCTCGCTTGCGCTCCACTACGGGACGAGCTGCCGACCCTGCGCACTTGCAGAGTATAGTGGATGCCATCAGCAAGGCTCTGCCCGAGTATAATATCCCTGCGGTGTCGTTGCAGGAGGATATATTGTATGTCGCGCAACCTGAGCGTATGGCCTTGTATGGCGTAAGCTATTCAACTCTGCTCTCTACGCTTCGTAATGCCCTTAATGAGAATACGCTTTTTACCATCACTTCGGGACACGAGTCACTGCCCGTCGTTGTGGGAAATAATCTTAATGATATTGACGATCTACTGTATGAAACCTTCATTACGGTCGGTGGTGGCGATGCGCGTGCCGAGATACCCGTTGGTGAGTTTATGAAGCAGACGCGCTCGTTGGACCTTAAGAGTGTCGTTGCAGGAACTGAAGGGGAATATTATCCTTTGGACTTGATGCTAAGCTCGGCAGATGTGGAGAAGGCTATGGCAGCCATCCGTGAGTGTGTGGCCGCAGATGACCGTTTTGAGGTTAGCTTCAGTGGCTCATATTTCTCTAACCGTGAGATGGTAAGCGAGCTTATTGTGGTACTCATCGTAGCTCTGCTGCTGTTGTATTTTATCCTTGCGGCGCAGTTCGAGTCGTTGGTACAGCCCTTTATCATCCTCTCGGAGATTGTTATTGACCTCTTTGGTGCGATTATCGTCCTATGGCTGTGCGGCCAAACACTCAATCTTATGTCAATGATTGGCCTTATTGTGGTGTGTGGTATTGTTATCAATGACTCTATCCTCAAGATTGACACCATCAATACCCTGCGCCGTGGTGGCCTGCACCTCAAGCGTGCTATTATGGAGGCGGGTCGCCGACGTTTGAAGCCTATTATTATGACCTCGCTTACGACTATCCTTGCCGTGGCGCCCTTCCTTGTGCGTGGTGATATGGGCTCCGACCTGCAATATCCGATGTCGCTGGTGATTATCGGAGGTATGGTTGTGGGTACGCTTATCAGCGTTCTGTTTATTCCTTTGGCTTATTACGAGATATACAGACTAAGTGATGAAAAGAGATAACACTCCGCGTCGTGGCCCCTCGGCATTCTCTGTATTGCTGATAATGTTGGCGATGTCCGTAATAGGTATCGCCTTATTGCCACGTCTAAATATACAATATTCTCCCTCTCCCGTAGAGCGAAACATCACTGTGTCGTTTTCGTGGAGCAATGCCTCGGCACGCCTTATCGAGCAGCAGGTAACATCGCGCATTGAGGCGGCCTTGTCGGTTATTGGTGGGTGTGATGATATATCCTCGCGCTCAAGTAAGGGCACAGGCTCCGTTACGATTAAGTTCCGTAAGGGTACAGATATGACTGCGGCACGCTTTGAGGTGGCATCTGCTATACGCAATATATACTCCAAGCTACCCGAGGAGGTGAGCTATCCTACCATCTCACTCGCTACGGGAGGTAGTCGTGAGAAAGATATTCTGACTTACACCATTAAGGCGGGTATCCCCTCGGAGCAAATCTTCGACTATGTTCAGAATAAGGTTTCTACTCCTTTGTCGCGTATTGAGGGTGTCGGTAGGGTGAATATCTCTGGTACAACACCCTTTGAGTGGGTTGTGGAGTTTAACCCTGAGGCATTGGAGGGTGTGGGCCTTACGGCCGACCACTTAGCCAATGCTTTTAGGGATTATTTCCGCAGTGATATTGTCGGCCTTACTACAATACCCTCGGATGACGGTATAGAGCGTAGCATTGTGCTAAAATTACAAAACCTCTCTACGCTCGACTTTGATAATATCCCCATCATTCGCCATAACGATAGACTCTACTATTTGCGCGACTTTGCTACGGTGCGCTGGCGTGAGGCGCTGCCTACGAGCTATTTTCGTATAAATGGCCTAAATACCATAAACCTCTCTGTCAGTTGTGACGCCAACTCCAATATGTTGCGC
This sequence comes from uncultured Alistipes sp., assembly GCA_964385905.1. Lineage (GTDB taxonomy): Bacteria > Bacteroidota > Bacteroidia > Bacteroidales > Rikenellaceae > Alistipes. Next base: position 792 of record CAYLRH010000146.1, on the reverse strand, counting down.
GTGGCAAGCGATGTGCGTCGTGAGATGCAGCGTCTGCAAGAGAGTTTTCCGGCAGAAATATCGGCCACGCTGTCATACGATGCCTCGGAGTATATCAGTCAGGAGTTGGATAAGATATATGTCCGCACGCTGCTGTGCGTGGTTATCCTGCTGTTGTTTGTGCTTGCGGTGAGTCGTGATTTGCGTTATCTGCTCATTATTGGAATTACCTTGGCGGTGAATATCCTTGTATCGGTGGTATTCTATAATATCTTCGACTTGGGTATTCATATCTACTCTATGGCGGGTATAACCGTGTCGCTCGGTATTATCATCGATTCGGCAATTATTATGGTTGACCATTACAGCTATTATCATAATCGTCGTGTCTTCACCTCTATCTTCGGAGCTCTGCTTACAACCATCGGAGCGCTGGGTATAGTATGGCTTCTGCCACAAGAGTTGCAGGCCAACCTTGTTGATTTTGCTCTGGTGATAATTATCAACCTTACGGTGTCGTTGGCTGTAGCTTTTCTGTTTGTGCCAGCATTGTTGGAGAAGATTTCACTTGGCCGCAGTATGACTACATCTTCTCGTGCGGGTCGTAGGCGTATGGTGCGATTTACCCGTCGTTATGAGCGGATGATTCTCTGGTGCCGAGGGCATAAATGGGTGTTTGTGGTGTTACTTATTTGGGGATTTGGCGTGCCTACAATTATTTTTCGCGATTGTATATCCCTATCTTTCAGAAATTTACGCATCCATCAAATTGCGATAGGTAATGGATTTGTAACGTGCTATCTTCCTTATCTT
>CAYLRH010000145.1:0-4487 GCA_964385905.1 uncultured Alistipes sp. | reverse complement strand
TCATCTCGGTAATCTTCTTCACCTCGAAGATGGCCTACCAGACCGAGATTATCGCCATGCTGTCGGGTGGTGTGAGTTTCCGCCGATTGATGTGGCCCTACTTCTTGGGTGCATTTGCCATTATGGCTCTCTCGTTGTCACTCAATCTGTGGGTTATCCCGCAGTCGCAGGTGGCCTGCGTGAATTTCCGCCAGACATATTTCAAGAAGTACAAGAATGAGCAGTATGACCGCCACATATACCGCCAGCTTGAGCCGGGGCAGTTTGTCTATGTGCGAGGATTTTCAAATAATAACCGAGCCTCGTATCTGGCCATTGAGAAGTTCGACGGTACGGTTATTCGCCAGACATTGGAGGCCTCTGACGTGTCGGTTGACCCTGAGACCAGCCGCTGGACGGCACAGCGATATATCGTGCGTACCACCGACGAGCAAGGCAACGAGACATTTCAGCAGTTGCGTGACCTCGATACATTGATTAACCTCGATGTGCGCGAGCTGGGACGTGTGGAGCAGACCATCTCGACGATGAAGATTGGCGAGCTGAACCGTTTTTTGGCGCAGCAGCGCTCGAAGGGCTCCGATTCGATAAATCTTATCGAGGTGGAGCGTCATACACGTTATGCATATCCTATGGCTACGTTTATCCTCACGCTTATCGGCGTGTCGCTCTCGTCGCGTAAGGTGCGTGGAGGTACGGGTCTGCATATCGGAGTGGGTATCACGCTATGTTTCACCTACATCATGTTCAACCGCGTCTTTGAGGAGTTTGCCAAGAGTGGCTCGTTGCCGGTGGGATTGGCAGTGTGGATACCGAATATAATATTTGCAATAATAGCTGTTTATCTCTATCGTAAAGCACCGAAATAATGAGTAATTGGCAAGATATAGCGGTCCGCGTAGAGGCGGGCGAGCGTCTTTCTGCGGAGGATGCCCTTACGCTGTGGCAGCAGGCACCGCTGTGGCGCTTGGGCGAGTTGGCCGTAGCAAAGAAACGCTCGATTAGCGGCGATAAGGTATTTTACAATAAAAATTTCCACCTTGAGCCGACCAATACCTGCGTCTTTAACTGTAAGTTCTGCTCGTTCCGTCGCCCGAAGGGTAGCCCTGAGGCGTGGGATATGCCGATGGCGGAGGTTGAGCAGGTGGTGCGTTCGTACGAGGGTAAGGGCGTAACGGAGGTGCATATCGTGGGTGGTGTTCACCCTGAGCATGGCCTCGACTACTATTGCGATATGATACGTCGCGTGAAGGCAATTCTGCCCGATGTGGCCGTTAAGGCCTTTACGGCTATTGAGTTGGCCTATATGATTCGTAAGGCTGGACTCACTACCGAGCAGGGCCTGAAGATGCTCATTGAGGCTGGTATGGAGGCTATTCCGGGCGGTGGTGCAGAGATTTTCGATGAGAAGGTGCGTGCCCAGATTTGCCCCGATAAGGGCTCTACGCAGGAGTGGTTTGACGTGCATCGCACGGCACATGGGCTCGGAATAAACACTAACGCCACGATGTTGTATGGCCATATTGAGCAGATAGAACATCGTGTGGACCACCTTATGCGCTTGCGCGATTTGCAGGATGCGACGGGAGGATTGAATGCCTTTATTCCGTTGAAATATAGAAATTTTGGTAATTCGATGTCCGAGATTGGTGAGGTGCCTATCGTGGATGATTTGCGCACGCTTGCCATGAGTCGCCTGATTTTGGATAATGTGCCCCACATCAAGGCCTACTGGGTGATGTACGGCAAGCAGACAACGGAGATGGCGCTGGCATTTGGTGCTGATGATATTGACGGCACGATTGACGATTCAACGAAGATTTACTCTATGGCGGGTGCTGACGACCAGCGTCCCCGCATGAGCGTGGAGGAGATGCGCGAGATGGTCGAAAGAGCAGGCTTCTGCGCCGTGGAGCGAGATACACACTATAACGAGATTTGATGTAAATAGAATATGGAGAAGAGAAGAAATAGCAGAAAAAGAAAGCAGCAGGGCAGCTTGCAGGGGTGGATTGCACGCCTGAAGGCTTCGCCCATAGCATACCATGTGGTGCTTATCGCCTTGGCTTTGGTGGCAATTATCGTGATGTCGGGTATCCTGATGAGCGTTATCACGCGTCACGGCACACACCGCACAGTGCCCGACTTTATGGGAGTGAAGATTGCCGAGGCTGAGCGTATAGCCAAGAATGAGCGACTGAAGATTATCATCAACGACTCGCTCTTTGTTCCCGCATACGAGGGTGGTGTGGTGCTGGACCAGCTGCCGAAGGGTGGCGTGGAGGTCAAGGCTGGCCGTAAGGTGTACGTTACAATCAACTCGTTCCGTCAGAAGATGGTTCAGGTGCCTTATGTCGCAGGTCGCTCGTTGCGTCAGGCAAAGAATATGCTGGAGGTGGCAGGTTTGGGTATTGAGAAACTTGTTTACGAGGAGGATATTGCTACAAACTACGTTTTGGCCGAGATTGTCGAGGGGCGTGAGATGACACGCGAGTCGAAGGTTGAGATTGAGATGGGCTCAGGCGTGGTGCTGAAGGTGGGTGTTGAGCCCGAACGCAATACCACCATCGTGCCGAAGGCCATCGGTCAGAGCTTGCAGGCCGCCAAGAGCCGCCTGTGGGAGCAGGGCTTGAATATTGGCAAGGTAAACTTCGATGAGGGTATAAACCTGTTGAATCAGAAGGATGCCCGCGTCTATCGTCAGTCGGTGGCTCACAATGCCACGACAACGTTGGGTACGTCCGTAGATTTGTGGCTCACGTTGGACGATAAGGCTGTGGAGAAAAACAGTCAGGCGTCGGATAAGCAGGCCCGCGAGTTGGAGGAGGAGCGCTTGAAGGCCGAGGAGGCTCTGCGCGATTCGTTGGAGCAGGTGGAGACTACGCAGCGTCAGGATTTGATGACGGCCTTGCAGGAGAGTAGTGCCCAGAGCGCCAACGTAACCGAAACAGATGAGGATGAATTTTTTTAGCAGATGAACTCTATGAATGAGAATCAGATAGATGTTGCGGCTTTGGACGAGGAGTTGCTTACGGGTGCCGAGGTAGATGATGCGGGCGACGAGCTTGCGGAGGGTGCTGACGAGATGTTCGAGCACTTTGCCATCACGGTGGACAAGGGACAGAAGATGTTGCGTCTGGATAAGTATCTTGTCGACCGTATGGAACACTGCTCGCGCAACCGAATACAGGCCGCTGCCGATAGCGGTAACATCTTGGTGAATGGCGTGGCAGCCAAGTCGAGCTATAAGGTTAAGCCGCTGGACCGCATCACGCTCGTAATGCCTTACCCCAAGCGCGAGATTGAGATTATCCCCGAAGATATTCCGCTGGAGATAGTGTATGAGGACGACGACCTGCTCATCGTGAATAAAGAGGCGGGTATGGTTGTCCACCCCGGTTGCGGAAATTATAGCGGTACGCTGGTGAATGCGCTGACCTTCCACTTGAAGGATATTCCTCTGTTTCAGGATGGTGATATGCGTGCCGGATTGGTACACCGCATCGATAAGGATACATCGGGACTGCTTGTTGTAGCCAAGAATGAGCGTGCTCATGCGCGTCTTGCCAAGCAGTTCTTCGACCATACTATCCACCGCCGTTATGTAGCCCTCGTGTGGGGTAATCTGGAGGAGGATGAGGGTACCATCACGGGAAATATAGGCCGTAGCCCCAAAGATAGATTGCAGATGTATGTCTTTGCCGACGGGTCGGATGGCAAGCACGCCGTGACACACTATAAGGTGCTGAAACGTTATGGCTACGTCACTTTGGTGGAGTGCCGTCTGGAGACGGGCCGCACGCACCAGATTCGTGTGCATATGTCGTGGCAGGGACATCCCTTGTTTAATGATGGCCGCTATGGCGGAGACAGAATCCTGAAGGGTACTACATTCTCGAAGTATAAGCAGTTTATCGAGAACTGCTTCACGCTCTTGCCGCGTCAGGCTCTGCACGCCCGCTCATTGGGCTTCGTGCATCCCACAACGGGCAAGGATATGTACTTCGAGAGCGAGCTGCCCGCAGATTTGCAGGCCGTAATAGCCAAGTGGGACGGCTACGTTGCCGCCCGAAAAATGGAAGAGGAATAGCCTATGTTTCTACCAACAACCATAAAAGAAGTTCGCGCTTTGGGGTGGGATTATATTGATGTAATCCTCTTCACGGGTGATGCCTATATCGACCACCCGGCATTCGGTGCGGCCGTCATCGGTCGTCTGCTGGAGGCCGAGGGTTATCGTGTGGCTATCGTGCCGCAACCCAACTGGCGTGACGATTTGCGCGACTTCACCAAGCTGGGCGCTCCGCGATTGTTCTTCGGCGTCTCGGCGGGTGCTATGGATTCGATGGTAAATCACTATACGGCCAATATACGTCTGCGTAGTAACGACGCCTACACGGCTGGTGGCAAGGCGGGCTTCCGTCCCGACCACGCTGCTACGGTATATTGCCAGATATTGAAAAAGCTATACCCCCACACGCCCGTTG